>JBILFC010000042.1:0-15936 GCA_044351785.1 Bdellovibrionota bacterium | reverse complement strand
AAGGCTAAAATAGAGATTTTTGAAGCCAGCATAAAACTTAATAAATACTTAACCATCAAGGGAAGAGTTGAGAATGTCGGTGGTTCAGATTGGTATATGGGGCCAGATGTGGTGAATAGGTACGTGGTGGGATGTGTGATTTTTAATAAGCAGGAAGGAGACAATAAGTATCTAGGAGAATGTAGATTTTCTTCAGAGACTTCCTGGTGTAGGCAGGGTGAAAGCTTTGAGTTTTTAATGCAGCATGAACTGAGAAGTCCGATTAATAATGATTTGAGATTGGTTGTTGATTTAGTTCGGGAGGGAAGTTACTGGATGCGCGAGGTATCGAACTCAGAAGTCGAGTTGATTATTGAGCCCAGTGCTGAGTTTGTAAATGAACAAGGAGCGGAGCGAGATTTATGTAGGGTGTTCTCTAAGAAAAGTGATGAGATTGAGAATGTTTTAATTGTCGCCCCTAGTTTACCGCTCTTTGACCGAGAATCTGGTGGGCTTAGAATGTATGAGATACTTAAGCAATTAGTTGCCGAAGGAAAAAAGGTTACCTATTTTTATGAAAGCGTAGGAGTTTCCTCTGATCCTAAAGTATATATAGATGCTCTAGAGGAATTGCAGTTAAAAATTGTTGGTGATCTTAAGCCGATTCTGTTCTCCACGGAGTCTTTTCCTGGCCTTATAATTTTTAGTATTTGGAGTTGTGCTGAGAGATATATAGATGATCTTAAAATGGCCTTTCCTAAGGCACTAATTGTTGCTGACTCTGTGGACCTTCACTGGGAGAGAGAAAGAAGGGCGAGGGAAGCAGGCCTTACTTCTCTTACTCTTTCGGAGTGGAACGATCGGAAAGAGAGAGAAAAAGCTGTTTATGAGAAGTCAGATATCGTTTGGCTCGTTACAGATGAGGATAAGGAGAATTTAATTTCTGAATGTCCATCTACAAGAACTATGATTGTTAGTAATATCCACGAGCTTAGAGAAGTCGTATTAAATGAAAAGTCATTTGAACGTCCGAAAGGCCTTTTTATTGGTCATTTTCGTCATGAGCCAAATATTAGTGCTGGATTAGAAGCAATTCGGGTTATTAAGGAGTATAATAAGTCTCATGTGGAGAAAATTAGTTTATATGTTGTTGGCGATAATGCGCCAGAAGAGATTAGAGAGCTTCATGATGGAAGTGAGATTCTCGTTATGGGGCATGTAGTAGATGTGCAGGCCTTAGAAAGAAGATCTGCATTTTTACTTGCTCCTTTGAAGTATGGAGCTGGAATTAAGGGGAAGATATGTGAATCAATCTCAGCGGGCTTACCTATTATAACAACGGATATTGGTAATGAGGGTCTGAAGCTTATTCATAAAGAAGAAGCTTATATTGCAAATGATTTTCAGAGTTCCATAGATGGGATCGAGTACGTTCTTAGCGATCCGAATAGGGCTTTTAGCATGGTAAATCGGTCTAGGGTTAAGCTCGAGAAATACTTTTCTAGAAGTGCAGTTAAGCCTATTTTAAAGAATCTTCTTGATTTTACGCCGATTACAATAGCAATTGTAACATACAACCAAAGAGACTTACTGGAGTCTTGCTTAGCTAGTATATTTAATCTGACGAGTTATCCTAATTTTAAAGTGTTTGTTTATTCTAATGGTTGTACAGATGGTACATTGGAACTAATTTCTGATTATGATCAGAAATATAAAGGTAAATTTAGCTATTACAGAAGCAATGAAAATGATTTTTTTGTTAAACCCAATAATAAAATAATTGCTAGCTGTGTGCCGGATGATGTTGTACTTCTCAATAATGATACGCAAATTATTGATCCAAGTTGGCTTCATGAGTTAAACTTTTCAGCTTATTCGGCTCCTTGGATAGGGGCTTCTGGTTGCATGGTTTTAGATCAGGATGGTAAAATATCTGAAGCAGGGGCAAAGATGAATGAGGATGGGATTGGTTTCAACTTGGGGAGAGGTGATAGTCCTGATAATCCGGCGCATAATCAAGTAAAATACGTAGATTATGTGTCCGGATGCTGTTTGTATATGAAACGCTCCTCAATTGATTTGATTGGTTCTTTAGATGAAGACTTCCACCCTATGTACTATGAAGATTCTGCTTGGCAATTTAAACTTAGAAATGAGGGATATAAGACTGTTTATACGCCGAGGACAAGAATTATTCATAAAGAGGGCTCTAGTGCAGGGACGGATTTAAATACTGGCATGAAAAAGTTCCAAGCTATAAATAGAGAAAAGTTTAAAAAGAAATTCAGTTCAAAGTAGGTATTGATGAAAGAATTAGAAAATTCAGAGTTTGTGCCAACAGGACATTTTTATTCCGCCGTTCCTTCTGTTGAAGTGCGTAGTGGTTTTTCTTTCCCTAATCAGAATGTTGAGTCCTTACCTGGCTTAGATATGAACAAGGAAGAGGGTTTTTCCTTGTTAAAAGAGCTTAAAAAGTATCATGATGAATGCCCTTTTCCTGAGGCTAAAACTGAGGGGATGCGGTATTACTTTCAGAACGACTTTTACTCCTATAGCGATGGGATAATTTTGCAGGCTATGCTTAGGCATTTTAAGCCTAAAAGGTATTTAGAAATCGGTTCTGGATACTCTTCTGCCGCGGTATTGGATACCTTGGATACTTTTGGTGGAGATTGTCAGTGTACGTTTGTAGAGCCATACCCAGCGATACTAAATTCACTTCTCACAGAGAAAGATAAAAATGTAAGGGTTGTTGAGAGTGGGGTTCAGGGCGTGGATTTGTCTTTGTTTCAGGAATTAGAGGAGAATGATATTTTGTTTATTGATTCCACTCATGTATCTAAGGCGGGAAGTGATGTTAATTTCTTAATTCACGAAGTCTTGCCAAGGTTAAATAAAGGCGTTTTAGTTCATTTTCATGATATCTTATGGCCTTTTGAATATCACGCGGGTTGGATTCGAGAAGGGCGGGCTTGGAATGAGTCTTATATTCTAAGAGCTTTTCTAGAGTTTAATTATGCCTTTAAAATTACTTTTTTTTGTGCTTATCTTCATGTTCACTACCATAAGTGGATCAAGGAGAATATGCCTAAGCTTTTAGGGAATCAAGGTGGAAATATGTGGATTAGGAAAATAGCCTAAATATTTAATGAATAAATTAAAAATATTTAGTGCACTATGTATTTTAGTTTTTATTGTCATACTTTTTAATAGATTCTATTTAATACCTCCTCTTAGTGCCGATTCTTGGTCGTACTTTGAAATCTCCAAGACAATATTTAATGACTTTTACAAATTTACTACCTACAGGTCTTATGAAAATCCATCGCTATATGGTTCTTCTTTTCCGCCTCTTTGGCCAGTTTTAATCGGGATCCTTAATGCTTTATTTGATCTAGGTCCTAGGGCTGGAGTTATTACAAATTTTTTGTTGCTACCTTTTATTTGCTTAAGTTTAGAAGGTTTGGCGCTAAAGCTTTGTAATATTAGATTTCTAGGGGTTTTAACGTTTTTTGTTGTTTTAAGTGATGCTTCATTTATAGATGAAGTTATAGGAGGTAGATGTATTCCTTTACAGATTTTACTTTTGCTTAACATGTTTTGTCTATTAGTAAGTAAGGAGGCGATAGGTAAAGGTGGCTTGTTGCTTGGTTTATGTTTGATGAATCGTTTTGATGCATTGGTTTTACTGCCTATTAGTTTTTTCTATCTAATTCTAGTGCGCACAAGCGTAGTGAATATACTCCGGTTTTTGAGCGTTTTTTGTTTAACTATATCACCGTGGATTATTTATTCCCTTAGTCATTTTTCTAGTCTCTGGAAGACTGATAATAGTTTTGTAGCGAAGGCTGTTCATAAGGCTTACGTTACTGACTGGTATCCTGCACAGATTGTTACGCTTAAGGAAGATTTTTATACTTGGCTTAGTCGAATAATAAGTAATATCTATCCTTTATGTGTCGCCTATATAAAAGGTTATGGTGGATCTATAAGTAGCATATTTTTATCTATTTCTGTTTTGTTCTTTTCGTTCCTTGTATTAAGGCTTGCTCTTAAAACGCCTAAAGCTTGCGTTGGAGAAACTCATTCTAAGCTCATTCTTGGGGCCTTTCAGTTGTTTGTGCTTTTAAATTTATTTAGTTTTGCCCCCTATCTTTTAACTGGGTACATGGATCTAAGGTATTTTGCATTTGTTAGAATTATATTTGTACTATTGTTGTTAGGTGGTATTACCTTGTTATTTAATTACTTCGTGGACATACAGAAGTTGGTTAATGGTTCAATTGTTTTATTGATTCCAAGCTTGATTTATCTTAGTTATTTACACTTTCCTAAAGTAGAAATTTCAAGTGAGAAGGATCCCTTGAGCCCGGCTTGGATTGGAGAGCTTAGCGCTTGTTTAAATAAAGAAGCTAACTTGGGAGTTACGCTCTTTTCAGGACTTCATAATCCTTTCCAGTTCGGTGCTATTAGCGGCAATAAATCAGCTTGCTTGCCAGGTAATTTTGATACCTTGGGTGTTCAAGATAGAGCGAAGTTTATGCGGACATTTGGCATAACTCATATTGTGAGTGCCAAGGATAAGGATTTACTTTCTTCTGAGTTGGGGCTGAAGTTAGAAAGAGTAGAGTGCGGGGAGCCTCTTTATAAAATTTCTGAATTTATGTAGTGTGTCGATAATGAGTAACAAGCAAATTGGAATTATTGGAGCGGGTTCTTGGGGAACTGCATTGGCACAGCACTTGGCTAGTAATGGCGGGGATGTTTTACTGTGGGGCAGGGACAGCGCTGTGCTTAATGGAATAACTTCCGATCGGATAAATTATAAATATCTACCAGATGTTAATCTTAGCGCTAGAATCAAGCCTGTTGGTGATTTTAATGAACTTGTTAACTCTGAAGTCCTTGTTTTATCCGTTCCAACAAATTCAACTCGAGAGATTTGTGAGAATTTAAAAAATATTTGGCCTGAAGGAAAGCAAGCTATTTTTGTTAGTACTGGAAAGGGGCTTGAGTCTGGCTCGAACAAAAGGCTAAGTGAGATTATTACCGATGTCTTTGGTCCGGAGGCATATGTATTCTCTCTCTCAGGGCCTAGTTTCGCGCTAGAGGTAGGAAAGGGGATGCCGACTGCTCTTGTGCTTGCGGGTTCTGAAAATGCGCGTAGTGAAGAAATAAGACGCTTAATCATCAAGGTATTTCATGTGGGCACTCTTAGAGTTTATACCTCAGATGATTTAATAGGTGTTGAGCTTGGGGGGGTGTTAAAGAATGTGGTTTCCGTGGCATCTGGAATAGGAGATGGTTTAGGTCTTGGCTTAAATGCAAGGGCAGGGCTTTTAACTAGAGGATTGAGGGAGCTTAGTGCTTTAATACAAGCTGAAGGTGGGAAGGCTAGTACTGTAATGGGTCTATCTGGGCTAGGAGATTTAATGCTTACAGCCACTGGGGATCTTAGTAGAAACCGGCGCTTTGGAATTTTACTAGGAAGAGGCTTATCAATAGAGGCTGCAAAAGAAGAAATTGGACAGACAATTGAAGCAATAACAGCCTGTATCTGTGCATATGAATTATCAAATAAACATAATCTTGATACGCCTATAATAAATCAAGTGGCTAAGATTATTCATGGAGAGACAACACCAAGCCACGCTTTAAGCGAGTTATTGATGCGGGAGCAGAAGGCGGAGTAGGGGAAATTAACCCTTCGAGAGCCTCAGGGCAGGCAGGGAAGAAGGTGAGTAAGGGGAGCGAACAAAGAGGGAATAAAAAAGCCAGTCTTTGTGAGACTGGCTTGAGTGACCTTTCTGTCTCTAAAAGCTTTTAAGTCGCGTCAGAGACTGTAACCGGCATTCCTTTTTCAAGAGATGGATTGCTTGGAAGTGTTCCGTGGAGCGTTGTATTTACGCAGCAGAAGAGGCCATTGGGGGCTTTTTCCTGTCGCCTAAATGCTTCCGGAGCTAGATCGATAAATCCCTGCTCAAGCACCCATTTACCGAACTCTTTAATGAAGCCTTGAGTGTCCTCACCGGTAAAGGGATTTCTTTGGATGACGGAGCAACGAGCTGTAATGTTGCTTACAAACCATGAAATTCCACCTATGGTGATAACTCGTCCCACCCAAGAAAATTCCTCAAATGGCTGCATTCCTCGACCGTTGATAATAGCATTTGGCCGAAAGCGCGCGATTACTTCTTCATCAGTCATGTCCCATTGTTTACCAATAGCCCTGACTGTAGGCATGGACATTATGGTTATGCCCTTTGCATCAGGATCATCTGGCTTGTATGCTCTGTGATCGGTGCAGAGGAAAACATCTCGTCCAAAGATTTCTTCAAAGTGAGGAATCTTGATACGTCGCTTAGATTCGTTTCCTGGCTGCAGACAGCAAGGCCTGTCAATGGTTATTTGCCTTCCATCATGCTTTCGACTGGTAAATAAGTTCCTGCCGGAGAAAGTTACCTTAAAATTCCTTTCGGGAAAATCAGCATGTATCCTGAAAAAAACATCAAAGTCATTTCTTGCGGCGTACTTTCCGTTTAGAACGACAGTCTTCCCATTTGGATCTGTCGTCTCAAACCAATAACATCGGTCACCAAGAATCTCACTATCTGGTCCAATCAGAAATCTATTGTCAGTAGCACTAATCGCCGGTAAACTCTTGATTGGATAAGCTAGAATTTCAGAAACAAAAAGCCCTGGTTCTCCGTCCATCGTTATCATCCTTCCAAAGTTCAAAAAACCTTCAAAGAGCGTTAGCCCACTCTGAAATCCTATCTTTTTAAGCAATATTTGTAAACAAGCCTTGATTAATAAAGGTCTTCAATATAAAAAAATCTAAATTCAAATATGAGTAGAAGAGTGTTAATTCTAGGGCCATAGCGCTCTAGTAATTTTAGCTAAAAAAGGGCCGGGCAATATGTTTGTTCGGATAGCCTTTTTGAGGTTTTGTTGTAGGTTTTGCAAGGGAGAAGGAAGATGGTGCTTAGATTCGTACCTGAGAATGTAGTTGGACGAACAGCGTATCTTTGGATTTCTGTAAGAGATCGGCTTTGGGCTTTGCTTACAAGGATTCCAGAGAATATTGTAGGAGCGCCGCATTTGGTAGTGAGGCCATTTCGTCAGCAAGTCGAAGAAATTCTTGCTACCGGCATTGCGGAATATCTTCGTTTTGTGGAGGAGAATGAGCGACGGTATTTAAGCCTAGCTTGGCGTCCTACTGAGCGCTCTATGGCAGGAAGGGAATCGGTGAAGGCCGTGGGCTCTTCACTTTATGCGGAGACTAATTCAGAAGTGAGCATGCGCCTTGAGAAAACCATATTAGGGCTCGCAAATTTAATTTGGTCAATGCGAAGCTTCCTTAGTAAAGAAGGCGTCTGCAATAGATCGCTTCGGCAATATCTTTACGGCGAACTTAAAACTATCGAGCGCTGCTGTCGTGATCTTGGAGGCTCGGATTTTATCCCGTTTATACCCAATGCAAGAACTAACAAGAGTATTCCTGAGGCAGTGCTCAACGGGATGGCAGTGAATATCCTTTCGGAAATGGGTAAGATTCGAGCCTATATTCATGAGTTAAGGCATGATCCGAGAGCTGTAGATATCTTAACGGGGCTGAAATATAGCCCTTTAATGAACCTTCATGGTATTCAATATGAAAGGAATCTTTGCGTCAGTGATGTTGTGGATCGTCTAGCGAGTGCACATCCTCGTTTGCGACGTGGGTTGCGTGCATTAAGCTTTGAGGAGTTTGATCTAAGGGCTCGTATGGATACTAGGGGCCGGCTTGAAATCTTTAATTCAGGCGGAAGCCCTCAGTTCCGTAGAGCGCTCGATGTTATAGCAGTTAATGGTCGAGAGTTGATTCTTCCTTGGGACTTGTCCACATGAGGTTGATGAATTGGGAGTTTAAGGGCTGGAATGCAAATGTTTGCACCGGCCCCTTTTTAGTTAAAGTATAATAGGAAGGTGTTTTGAGTAGATTTTTTAACCTTAAGAATAACCTTTTACTTAAACAATCTAGAAAAGGAGAAAGGGGGCTCTTTGTGAGAGAGCCCCCTTTTACGGATCGACATGGACGATATCAATTTATTCATCGTAGTCATCATCAAGGCTGTCGAAATCCCCATTATCATCAACGATGTCATCGCAGGGGTTTCTTCCCTTCATGTCTTTGTTTCTCCTGTGGATTCACTATGATTAGTGGGAATTTGAAACCCTGAAAGCCAACCAAGGCCACCCATCATAACAATCCATATGGAGTACATAGTCTTTACTTCATTCATCCTAATCAAGCCTTTCTCTCCCTTTTCAAATGAGGAAACAAAGATGACTAGGTATAGCCAAAAACTAATCGTCATTAGTACTCGTACCTGCCGATATAGCAGAGGATTGTTGATCCATAGGTCCTTGTTGTAAATCCCAAGTAACGTATATGAATAGCGCCATGTTAAAACAGAGATTATAAACAATCCGTATGTAGCATTTGCTTGGCTGGCCGTTAATTCTCTTGCCGCGCGATCATTCATTATCACTGAAAACAAACACATCATAAGTGCCGAGATGGTTTGTAATAATGCAAAGGAGTTTAGATCTATCTCTTTGGGTACACTTGCGAGATATCTTTTCAGACTGTTCATGGGAGCTGCTTCCCTCTTTCTACAAATTGGTACTTGAACCTAATTAATCTACTCAAAACGCCCACCCGATAAGTCCGATTTGGGACAGGCCTATAATGTCTACCAAGAAGGCTTTTGAATTCTTCTACCCTGATTTGAATATAATAGTGGTAATATTAAGTTATAAGGTTGCTTTTTTCAAGTTTGCTTGCGTAGTTGTTTCACGTGAAACATTTACCTTGAGACATTACCAAAAGATTTGAATTGTTATTAATAAGGCGTTAATACTTGGTGTCATTTTTATTCAAGGTTTTTCAAGGAGGTTTGGAGTGGAAGCAGAAATCCCTAAATTTAGCATACGTCCGTACAAATTTATTGAAGATCGTGGTTCGATTTATTTGGATGCGATGGAGACCTTAAGTCAAGGAGATCAATATCCGAGCGGAGATGTCTCTGACATTTTGTTGCTTATAAGATCAAAATGCTTAATTGCGGTTGGGGAAGATAATGCTTTAATGGGATTTATCATCTATGTGAGGGAAGAAGGTGAGCAAGTATGCAAGATTTTAAGAGTTGGGGTTATGGGAATTGACTTCGAGACATTGGAAGTAGAGCGGATTGCAAACTTTATTGTCTGGGAGCTTATCCAGTATATGCAGAATAACAATCCCGGAGCTACGCTTAAAGTCGTTTGCTCTCTTTCTAATATCGCCATTGGCGATCTTTTGAGAAGCCTATGCTTTACTTTGATGAAAATTATTCCCAGGCCAGGAGACGCAGTCGCAGGTTTATATGTTCAAATGACATAACTAAATTGGGCTTCCGAATGGAAGCCCTTTTCGTTTCACGTGAAACATACATAATGCCTTCCCGATTTAGCTATTGCTAATGGGATGGATCACGGCTACTAATATAGAGTGTTCTATCGCTTAGACCCATTTCTTTAAGGAGAGTGACGATGCAAGTCGGGTATCCTGAATTGGGCATTATGGTTTGTTGTAAGAAATCTCAAGTGGATTCTGCCTTAGTCGCTCAGATGAAGGGGCTGATTAATGGCATTCCACAATGGGAAGATTGTGCCTTAGAGTATCTCTTGAGTGTTGATGATTCCTTATGCCTAGTTGCAATTGATGACTGGGGGCAATTGCAGGGTTTCATTATTGCAATTCAGGAAGACGGTTCTCGGGTGCAGAAGGTTATAAGAGTTGGTGTTAGGGGCCTTGACCTACAGGTAGAACCACCATCGTGGAAACCTGAAGTGGTGCTGAATCGACTTTTTAGAAAACTCCGTGACGTATCTAGTGCGGGCTCTAATATGGTGGTTATTGCATCTCTAGATTATTCGGGCCTTCGGGATGTCCTGTTTAAGCTGAGGTTTCGTTGCTTACGAATCTTAAAAGGACCCGCAGGTGGATATGATTATATCAACCTTCCCGTGGCTGGCATCTATACTCGTCGAAGGTGATTCAGATCCGTCTCAGAGGGCAGACATTAAAGCCCTCCTTCTATGTTTCACGTGAAACACTTTCTGAAGTTTTCTTCCCGTGTTAGTTAAAGCGAGTAAAGTTTAGGAGCTTATTCATGTCCAGTCTAGAAGACCGTATAAGGCAAATTGAGGAACGAAATAGTAGGGTAGAACTAGAAAAGGCTTGGGAAACTAGCCTATTTAGAAAGTATTCCATTTTTGTGATCACATATCTATTAATGGTCGTTGTATTCTTTAGTATGGGTAATCCTAACTATTTATTAAATGCAATAGTGCCAACGGTTGGTTATTTCCTCTCAACGCTATCCCTCGGAGCCTTAAAGCGATTTTGGTTGAGCAGAAAAAATTGAGTGTTGATGTTTCACGTGAAACATTGAGCGAAATTGTTCATGTTGCGAATTCTGTAGGGGTAGTGCTTGCCCCTACCAGCGGATGTATCCATGATTAGGTTCGATTTTAGGGCGATAGTGAGCCCAGCAGTGTTGTTAGCGGTTAGAGGTGTTAGGAGTGAAGGCAGGCCTTCACTCTACAAGTAAATACAATCCCAATTTATTTTTGGTGCGATATTGTGGCATGGACCTGTAGATTGATTTGTTGGTGCAAAACGTTTCACGTGAAACACCATGTTTTCTTAACCGCCAAGGTCGGGAAGGACGGGAAGTGCAGGGTCATTTAGCAGAATAATTCTCTTCACAACGGTCTTCATTTGCTCGTAGAGACAATGCATGCCTTGTCTCTACCAAGATTTTCTTCGCGACTTACCGACTTCCTGTAGGAATTAATCATTATCCTTCCCCTTCCCGCCTTTCCCGGTCTTGGCGGTAAAAACAACCCAAAACGTTTCACGTGAAACATTTACATCACCCCCAACTTTATGTTACCTACTATCCCATATGGCAAAAATCATCGCAGTTGCAAATCAAAAAGGCGGAGTAGGCAAAACTACCACTTCTGTTAATCTTTCTAGTGCCTTAGCTATTCTTGGTTATAAGGTATTGGTAATCGACATCGACCCTCAAGGAAATGCCACAAGTGGTCTTGGCGTAGATAAGAATCGACTTAGCGCAACATTATATGATGTGTTTGCTTCTTCGTTTAGCCTTTCGTCTGTAATTGTGGGTACCGAGCAGGCAGGCCTCTGGGTAGCGCCTTCTAATTCCGACCTTATAGGGGCCGAGCTTGAAATAGTGGATATTCAAGGCAGGGAAGCAATCCTTAAAGGCGCAATCGCTAAGCTAAGTTCTCAATTTGATTACGTTATTTTGGATTGCCCACCTTCCTTAGGCCTACTTACTGTAAATGCCCTAGTCGCAGCTAATTCAGTTCTAGTGCCATTACAATGTGAGTACTACGCTCTTGAGGGTGTTTCTTCATTAATGGAAACAATAAACGTTGCACGAGAAAGATTAAATCAAGAGTTAACATTAGAGGGAGTCGTGTTAACCATGTTTGATGGAAGAACTAATTTAGCAAGACAAGTTGCAGTTGAAGCTAAGAACTTCTTTGGAGAGTCTGTATTTGAAACAGTTATTCCAAGGAATGTTAAGCTAAGCGAAAGCCCGAGCTTTGGAAAACCAATTTTCTTATATGACAGTGAGTCATTAGGAGCAAAAGCATATTTAAATCTAGCTAGTGAGTTAGTTGAGAATAATAAAAAGAGCATGAATTTAGATAGCGAAGATGTAAGTCAGAATAAAAAAGTGAGTGGCTTATGAGTAGTGACAAGCCGCTTCCGTTTCAATCAAAAAGTTTTTCGTTAATTTCGAGAGCTAAAGAGGAGTTTAATAGAGTGAATCCAAGAGAAAATGATAATTCCACAAAAGTAGAAGATGCAAATCTTATCAAGGGTGCAAATCAAGCGAAAAAGCGCTCTGTCTTAGGTCGAGGATTATCTCAGTTAATGTCTTCAACTACAGCAAGTGCGGTGCCGGTGCAAAGTTTTTCAAGTGAAGGAAATACTGCTCGTAATATTAATCCTAGCGAGACTAATACACCTGATCACCATAAAGAAGAGATGAAAGTGATTAAGGAAAATGACTTAAATTTTATTCCAATCGATCAGTTAATACCTAATGAAAAGCAGCCTAGAAAGCACTTTTCTGTACAAGAAATTAGAGAGCTTGCTTCATCAATTAGGAAAACAGGAGTACTTCAGCCTATCATAGTTAGAAAGCTTTCGAATAAGCTTCAAATGGGGGCACATTATGAAATAGTCGCTGGCGAGAGAAGATGGAGAGCCTCTAAGGAAGCAGGACTTATTTCTGTACCAGCGATTATAAAGGATCTTAATGATAGAGAGACCCTCGAAATTGGGATTATTGAAAATATCCAAAGACAGGATTTAAATCCAATAGAAGAAGCTCTAGCGTATGAGGCATTAACAAAAGATCATTCGTGTACTCAGGATGAGCTTGCAAAGATGGTTGGTAAAGATAGGTCTACAATTTCTAATAGTTTAAGACTTCTAAGCCTGCCTGCTGAGGTTAAGGATCTATTGGTTCAGAGAAAACTTACAGCAGGTCACGCAAGAGCGCTTCTTCAGCTTTCAAGCCCTGAAGAGCAAATACAACGTGCTAATGATATCGCTGAGAATAAGCTTTCAGTTAGGGCGGTAGAGCAAGGCAATAAAGAAGCGAGCGAGAAGAAGAAGTCAGCCGTTAGTGGTGTTTCTAATACTGATACTAGTCCATCAGACGAGAGAAATCAGGCTTTAGAAGAACGCCTTAGAAGAGCTCTCGGTACAAAGGTAAAAGTTAATCTTTCAGCGAGCGGGAAAGGAGAAGTTAAAATATCTTTCTTCTCTAGATCTGAGTTTGAAAACTTTTTAGAGAAGGTAGAGGCTTAGACAGCCTTTTTCCTTCTCGAAACAATCCCACCAAGAATAGCAGAGCTTAGTAAAAGCATTGATGCTGGTTCTGGAATTGGATTGCCTGATAAAAGTCCAGAAGCATCGGCCCTAAAGCTATCTAATTCAAATGTATCGGTAGACGTGTTGTAGGAAACTGTCATTCCAGGAAATAGGCCACTTTCAATCCCGGATAATGCCAAGCTTAATCCGGCTTGTGTTGGTGAAACATGAGAAAGTAAGCTACCACCAGTATATGTCATCGAACTTGTGTTGAAGAAAGATCCTGTAACGCCATCAATTGACCCGGCGATATTACCTTCTCCAAATGCGGCAGATAATAGTAGGGAACCTGTATTGCTCCATAAATTAATTGATCCGCCATTTGTAGTTTGGGATATTATAGTACCAAATACATTAACTTCCGCACTAGCAACGATATTGCTTATTGTTACAGAAGCACCACTTAGAATATCTGCGAAGCTTGCATCTAAAAAACCAGTAAAATCTATATCAGAATTTTGATTTCCTGGAGTAGACGCAACCCCATCATTAACAGTTTGAAAAATTCCTCCAACGAACTCAACATCATTATTCGCTCCGAGGTCGAACTTAATAATTGTATCAGCATTTACAGCGGGGCTTATAAGGCTTAATGAAAGGATAAATAGAGATAAAAACTTCTTATTCATATTGGTACTACGCGTTTTAAAATAAATTATGATATTTTAGCCACTAAAAGATACATTCTTTTAGTTGGTTTAGCAAGCAATGCTTAATGTTGATTGTTTTATGCCTGCTAAAACCTAGACCTCACAATATACTATCGACATAAATACCGATTAAAATTAGTAGTTTTTTCGCAAAAAAGCCCTAAGTCACTGCTTGCAGTGACTTAGGGCTAATAGTCTATAAATTTAAGCTACTATCTTCTTTCTTCTAGAGATTCCGCCAAGTATGGCAGAGCCTAATAGAAACATTGAAGTAGGTTCTGGTACTGATGTTCCAGAAATTAGGCCACTTGCATCAGCAGTGAAGTCTCCAATTCTAGTTAGTCCTGCCGTAGGTGAAACGATATCCAAACCAGCGATTCCACCAGAGAAAATATTTGAGAGTGCTAAACTAAATCCTCCCGAAGTAGGTGATAGATAGGGTAGCAGACTTCCACCTGTAAATGTCATTGCAGCGGTATTAAAGAATGATCCAGAGCTTCCATCAAGAGTACCATTTATGCTACCACCTGCTAGAGCTCCCCTAAGAAGTAGTTCATTAGTGCTGCTATAGAAAGATACAGTTCCTCCAACAGTATTTTGTTGAACAATACCGTTGTTTAGAATTACTAGTGCATTTCCAACGGTCTGAACATTGCTGATAGTCATTGAAGCACCACTAATAATGTCTGAGAATACAGAGTCTAAAAAGCCTGTAAACTCTAGTCCAGTGTTTTGTTGCCCTTCCGTGACTGCTATACCATCATTGACTGTGCTAAATACGTTACCTACTAACTGCACGTCAGGCCCAGTACCACCAAGATCATATTTTATTATAGTATCGGCAGAGGCGACTGTTGATATAAATAAGCCAGTTAGTGGTAGTAGAAATTTAAAAGCCTTGTTCATTAGATAACCTATAATATAATAATTTTCTCTTGCATGCTTACTAATCTAAAATAATGCTAGAATTGCTTCCTTTTATTCTTAGGCACCTAAAATAATTATCAATACCAAGATCCATCTTAATTAATAAAATTATTTGTAAAAGGGTTATGGTGTATAAAAAACAAGGTGATGCATGTAGTAAGAAAAATTCTTAATGTTACCAAGTGAAAGTTAGTTGGCATAACTAAAACACAAGTTTGTAATCCAAAGATAGAGGTTTAATATGCCGGTTTGCTATTCAAATGCAAGATCAGTTTGTGCTCAAGGAATGCCTTCTCCTGGCGAAGCAACAATTCCAAAAGAAAACTTAAGAGCTACTGCCGAATTATCAATTCCTAAGGGTGGGTCAGTTAGCTTTAAATACAAGACTTCAGAAGGGACAACCTCGACTACTTCTTCTTTTAGAAATGAAACAACTGCCTATGGCACTTCTGATGAAATGCTGCTGAAAAAAAAGGAAGGAGAGAATTATACAGTAGATATTAATAATAAAATCACTTCAATTACAGCTTTTATTAAAGATGCTAGTGGCAATGTAACTGAAAAAGATCTTTTAGCCAAGCCGGAAGTGGCTAAGCCTGAAGTCTCTAAGCCTGCAGAATTGGCAGCCCAAGTTAAACCGGAAGTAAAATCTCCCGTTGAGCAACAAGCGACCCTACCAGACTTGTCAGCGCTTACCATGCCGCGAACTGAGAGACTAGCTGTTCCGCCTGAAGTTGCGCCAATAGCTCCGATGGAGATTCCTATACCTGCCGTTAAGGTTCCAGCAGCTGAAAGTAAGGTAGATAATAGCCCAACCCCCTCTGCAAGCGTTCCAATGAGTCCGCCAGTAGAGTTTAATCCAAGTTTAATTACAGATGATGGACCAGGTATAAGTAGCAAAGCTCCGATGTCTGATATTATTGAGGATGAACAAGAACTGGCTCCCATAACAAATAGTGAGACTACAAAGGATGTTTGGGATAAGATTGAGGCAGGTGCTACAGCACCAATTGATAGCGGATTGACTGCAAGGAGCATTGGATCGGGAACATCAGAAGTATCCCCTTTTGAGGAAGTTCCTTCTGTGAAGAGCGTCGCTAAAGCTAGCCCGGCTGCAGAAGAAGCGTCTAAACAAGAGCCTAACGTAAATACTCTTGACCTTACTAAACTGGTGCCTGGAAAGACTTATAATTATAAAGTTATTGATGGGCCGGATAAGGGTACTAGTGGCTCTTTTACGGTGCCTACTGATGGTAGGGAGAGAGATATCGCAGGAGTTTACAGGGGATATTTGCATAATAATAAAGATGGATCATTCAGATTTGAGAATATAAATCCTAATAAGTGTGAAGTTACAGCGCTAGATGG
>JBILFC010000041.1:0-15957 GCA_044351785.1 Bdellovibrionota bacterium | reverse complement strand
TCATTCACATAGTGTGCGGGTTGAAGGTGGTTCTGTGTTTCATCCAGCTAATCCTTTTATTCTGGACGGTGTAGATGAAGGGGGAGCTAGTCCAGGGGCGTTGTGGGGAATTACAAATGGTAGCATGAAGGAGGGTTCACTGCTTGACATGGAACCTTTTAGTTTTCATCCGGGGAGGATGAATGTGTTGATGGCAGATGGTTCGGTTAGAGGACTAAATCTATCGATACCTTTGAATGAACTGATAAAAGGCATCGGAATCGCTGATGGTACTTCTGGGGAGTTCTAGCTAGACTCGCTAGTGATTTTCGGTCGGAAGGTTATTTAAGGGAGGGGTATAATTTTCAACCCCTCCCTCCACTTTTAAAATCTGGGTCTTGACTTTAATGCGAACTATTGGCATTAAGGGGATATGAAAAAATTACCTGTTACAGTTATGTCGGGTTTTCTCGGTGCGGGGAAGACTACTTTATTAAATGCCATTTTAGCCAATCGGGAGGGTTTAAAAGTCGCTGTTATCGTAAATGATATGTCAGAGATAAATATAGACAGTGAGCTGATCTCAAATGGAGATGCAAATTTATCTAGAACTGATGAGACTCTGGTGGAAATGACCAATGGTTGTATCTGTTGTACTTTAAGAGATGATTTACTGAAAGAAGTTAAAAGGCTCAGTGATGCTAAAAAGTATGATTACCTGTTAATTGAATCAACTGGAATTTCAGAGCCTTTACCAGTTGCTCAGACGTTTACCTTCACAACTGAGGATGGTGCTTCTTTAAGTGACGTGGCAGATCTTCAAAATCTCTTAACTGTGGTTGATGCTAAAAATTTTCTTGAAGATTATTTTTCTTTGGATGATTTAAAAGACCGAGATATTCAAGCTGGTGAGGCAGATCATCGGGGGCTAGGAGACTTGTTAGTTGAACAAGTAGAGTTTGCGGATATCATTGTTGTCTCTAAAGCAGATTTGGTAACCGAAGAAAAGCTTTCAGAAGTAGTTGCTACATTAAAAAGTTTGAATTCAAGAGCTCAGATACTCATAGGCTCAAAGGGAGATATACCCGTTGAGGAGATTTTTAAGAAGTCTAGATTTAATTTGGAAGAAATAATGAGCTCTCCCCAGTGGCTTAAAGAGTTAAACAATAAGCATGTACCTGAAACAGAAGAGTATGGCATTTCTAGTTTTGTATTTAGAGAGAAGCGTCCTTTCCATCCTGAGAGATTAATTAATTCTTTAAACTCCGGTATGTGGAAGAAAGTTGTTCGGTCTAAGGGATATATGTGGTTAGCAACTAGAAATGACTATGGTGCAATGTGGTCGCAAGCGGGGACATCTTGTAAATTAGAGCCAGCTGGTAGGTGGCTTTGTGCCGTGAGTGAGGATGAATGGCCAGTTAATACTCCAGATGACAGGAAGCGCTATGAAAAAATGATAGAGGGCGAATATGGTGATCGTAGACAGGAATTTGTTGTAATTGGTAAGGAGATGGATAAAGCTGAATTAATTTCCGTTCTGAATGCGGCCCTACTTACTGATGATGAATTGGCTGGTGGAATGGAATCTTGGAGACATTTTACTGATCCATTTCCAGAATGGCAGTTTGATCTTGATGGAGGAGCTTAAATATTAGGGAAGTTGGCAGTGTTAAGTAGGTGGTTCTACATCACCCCGTATCTCATAGCCATTTGAACCAGCTCCCCATTTGTTTTTACATCTAATTTTTTCATGATGTTCAGTCTATGAGTATCTATAGTTCTACTAGAAACAAAAAGCATTTTAGCGATTTCTTTGTTCTTTCTTCCTTCGGCGAGTAGTTTAAAGACTTCTCTTTCTCTTTCACTAAGGCCGGCTATAGGGCTAGAGTTCTTGCTATTACTGACAGCATATTCAGCAATGCTTGGGCTTACATATTTTTTACCTGATCTAATTGTAGTTAGTGCACTACAGAATTCTTCTCTACTAGCATTCTTTGTTAGGTATCCTGCTGCTCCATTATTAAATGCTTCTGAGACACTAAGACCAGGCTCTGAAGCAGAAACTATGAGAACTTGTACTTTTGAATCATCAGATTGAAGTCTTTTAAGAACTTCTAGTCCTCCAAGACCTGGCATTTGGATATCTAAAATAAGTAGATCGGGCATGAATTCCTTAACGGCTTTTAGAGTATCGCTACCATTTTCTGACTCAGCAACTACCTTGTAGGTACCTAAGGCTTCAAGCATCGATCGCATGCCAGAGCGCACTAGTTCATGATCATCTGCTAATAGTACTTTAACCGAATCTGGTGAGTTATTTACATCCGCCATATCAATGCTCCAATTTGCTGTTTGATCTATTATCGAAACTATCAAGATAAAACTTTTGCAAGAAATTAATGCTGGAAATTTAGCAATTGAGATTAAGACAAAAAGTTGGCCCACTACTTGCTCTAATAACAGTAGGTAAAAAGAATTATAAGGTAACCCCTTAATAATATATGATAAATTAAGAGTGAGGTATCGGAAGGAAAGTTTAAGAGTCAAAATTCTGACTTTAAAGCCAAAATCGAACCCCTTAAATTATTGGTAAAATTAATATGGAAGCTCTGAATATAAGTTGGTCACAGATTGCAGATATAGGTTTTCTACTTGTTGTTACAGGTATTAGCTTAAGAAGCTTACTTGTGGACCGAGATGCTCTACAAAAGCAAAGAGCCCTATGGAAGAAAGAACTCGTCGATTTAGAAGGGTCCCTAAGAGAGCTAATAGGAGAAGCTACAGAGGCTTCAAATGTATTTGATAATAAAATCCAGAGAAGACAAAGAGATCTAGAGGCTCTTCTAAATAGTATTGAAGCCAAGGTAGCACATGTTGCTAATACTTCTAGTCACTTTAAAGTAGTGCCAGCGGAAGATGAGCGCTTCGACCCACCTTGGGCTAAGGCAATGGAGGATGAAATGCCTGCTCACCTTAGAGGAAGACTTGAGGATACAAGAGATAAAGTTGGAGCAAGAGGGTCAGTGAGAGCTAGACCAGCTACCCAGCAGAATTCAGCTAAATCAGAACGTTCATTAAGGGAAGCGATAGAGATTCAGGCAATAGAAAAAGATAATTATTTATTCCAACAAACAAATATCGTTGATCCGGTATCATTTAAGATTGCGAAGAGATTATTATTAGAAGGGAAAGAAATTCATGTAATTTCTAGGAAGCTTGATATCCCAGCATCTGAAATTAGACATCTAGAATCTCTTCTAAGAATAAATGATTCCTCTTCTGTTGAAGGATCACAATTAAAGCAAAAAGAAGTGGCCGATGTGAAAAAGGTTATTAGAGATCCAGCAAGTCGTGCAAGTAAAGATATGAGTAGAGAGGCTCAAATTAGAGAATCTTTGGGACTTGGTTCGTATATAGATGAACTAGATAGAGAAACAAGAATTTAAAGGTGAACTAAATGGAAAAGGGACTATATTCAGCTACATCCGGAGGTCTTCTAGAGTCTAGGAGACTTGAAGTGGTAGCCAACAATTTAGCAAACGTTAATACGGTAGGTTTTAAGGCTAGCAGAGTAGTTGCTCGTCAGCAAGAATTTTCTGATACTTTGGCAAGTACATTAGACAATGTCGCACAACGAGCTAAGAATGATATAGAACATTTGCCAGGAGTTGTAGATGTTGAAGTTAGTACTGACTTTAGTCCTGGACCTATTCACACTACGGAAGCACCACTTGATGCGGCTCTGGTTGATCAAGATAAATTCTTTGCAGTTCAAGTTGATGGACAAGAGAGATATACTAGGGCCGGAAATTTTACATTAAATTCCGAAGGTACCTTAGTTACAGCGGATGGCAAGCCTGTACTAGGAGAAGGTGGTCCAATTACGGTAACAGGTGGTAGTGCAAAAATTACCAGTAATGGTTCCGTTATGGTGAACGGAGTGAAGGCAGGGACCCTGAAGATTGTTTCAGTTAGTGATCTTACCCAACTTGAAAGAGAAGAAGGGACAAGGTTTAAATTGAAGGCAGGTGCCCAGGCAGCACCTGTTCCTTCTAATGTAATTCCAGGATCTTTAGAAATGCCTAATGTTAACGTGGTGCAAACTATGGTGGAGATGATCTCTACTCAGAGAGCGTTTGAAGGATATGCCAAATCTACTCAGACAATCCAAGAATTACACGACACAAATTTAAGAACCTATAGGGGTTAAAACGGGAGAATTTTATGATTAGATCACTTTTTACAGCAGCAACAGGAATGGTTGCACAACAATTGAATCTTGATGTGGTGGCGAATAATATTGCCAACGTTAATACGTCAGGATTTAAGAAGAACAGGGCTGACTTTCAAGATTTAATGTATCAGATCGTAGAAGAACCAGGTACGGCTGCGAATCAAACAGGTACTAGTCCAACAGGTATCCAGATAGGTCTCGGAGTAAGGCCAGCAGCAGTTGGTAAGATTCACTCTCAAGGAGATTTTGAATCGACCAATAATCCTTTAGACATGGCTATTGAGGGTGATGGATTTTTCCAAGTTACTCTTCCGACTGGTGAAACCATGTTTACCAGAAATGGTGCTTTTAAATTAGATGCAACAGGTAATTTAGTGAATTCTGATGGTTATCCAATGATTCCAAATATTACCATTCCGCCTGATGCTGTAAGTGTAACGGTAACTGCCGATGGATTTGTTAATATTAAACAGCCAGGTCAAACACAAACTTCTCAAGTTGGTCAAATTCAGGTGGCCAGATTTCCTAATCCAGCTGGTCTGAAAGCTCGTGGTAGAAACTTACTTGAACAGACTGATTCATCTGGTGCTCCAACTTTGGCTATCCCAGGTCAGGTAGGGGTGGGAACTCTAGCTCAAGGGTTTTTGGAAAGTTCTAACGTGAGTGTGGTCGAAGAAATAGTTCAGATGGTATCTGGGCAAAGAGCATACGAAGCTAACTCCAAGGTAATTCAAACTGCGGATCAGTTACTTTCTACAGCAATTAACGTTAAGAGGTAGTAGATAGTTTATGAAAATTCAATATTGTTTTATTAGTTTATGTTTATTGGTCTCTTCCACAGCTTATTCTGCTGATGGGAGACCTACTATGCATATACCTACGAAAGTTTTAATCAAAACAGAATCGCCTAAGTTAGGAGATATCGCTGTAATTAAAACTCCCTATGCGGAATATGAAGATGTAACAAAGAAGTTAGCCGATATTAATCTTGGCATTACTTTGCGACCTAAGTCTCACAATGAACTTAGAGGAGAGCAAATTCTGAGTTTAATCACTAAGGAGGGCATTCCACTAGAAGCATTTGGTTATTCCATTCCGGTGAGTGTTGATATTGAAAGAGAAGGATTTAGTCTAACTAAGGAAGAGGTGTTATCAGCATTAAAGGAAGAATTTAGTCATAATCCTAGTCTAGATGTTCAGGTGAAGGGATTAGATTGGGAGTCTGAGCAAGTGCTTCCAGCAAAAGCAAGTAAGATAGAAGCTGAAGTTCTTGGCTCAGCGGTAGGTGGTAAAATGCCTGTGAGAATTAGTGCTTATAATAATAGTGATCTATCAGCAAGATTTCTGGCAACTGCCATAGTGGATGATTGGAAAGCAGTTCCAATCGTAAGAGGTAGATTGGATAAGGGGGCTGTAATTAGAAATGAAGATGTTCAAGTGATTCGAGCAAATTTAGCGACTCTGCCACAAGACATTTCTTTAAACGTTGGTGAGGTTGTTGGTAGACGAGCTATAAGAAGTCTTGGGAACGGTGAGGCTATTAGGAAATCTGATATTGATCTACCTCCTGTTATTGAAAAGGGTAAAGTGGTTAGTATGATCTATTCTTCTGGAGGTTTTACAGCAAAGGCTACAGGAATCGCTCTTCAAGATGGAAGAGAGGGGGATAAGATAGAACTTAAAAATGATCGTTCTCAGAAGGTAGTAAAAGGTAAAATTTTAAACCCTAGTGAAGTGAGTATTGAGGAATAAATGAAAAAGATAATTAATAAAATTTCACCATTAAGCCTTATAATTTTATCTCAAGGAGTGGCCTGTGGGCCTACATTTGAAAATACTAAGGTTATTCCTGCGGAAGCATATTCAAGGGCTGCTAAATCGAATTCCTTGAATAGCTATTCATTTAAAAGGGCGAGTCAGGAACAGAAAGAAGCAAATGAGAGAGATGCAGGCTTTGATAGTTTTAAAACAAGCCCTACTTATCAAGGTGACCCTAAGATGCTTGCAAAAGGTTTATCTCTTAAAAGATCTTTTTCAGCTAGCCCAACGCTAGCTAGTAATACAGATAGTGAAAAGATGTTCGCGATGGGGGGTGGGGAAGGTGCTAAACGGGGGCAGCTGAATAGTAATCTCCCTACCCCCTCCCCTTTATCGAACAATGGAGTTGATGCACATTCGGCATCGGATGTAACTATGGATGGACCACCCCCAGGTAGTTCTGCTCCTTATCTAAATGGACAGATGAAAGCTAATCCGTCCTTATGGCCAGATCAGGTTCAGGGTCAGTTTATTTTTACAGATCATCGGGCATATAATCCAATGGATATTGTGACCGTGGTAATTAACGATAATACGATTGGTCAGAAAAGAGGAGATACGCAGACTAAGTCTCAATTCGATCTTTTAGCTGGTATCACTAATTTCTTGGGGATTGAGTCACGTTGGGAATCTAATAATGAAGGTCTTGATTCTACGGCTTTAATTCAAGCGAATACGAAGAATGAATACAAGGGGACTGCGAATATTCAAAGACAAGGACTTTTGCAGGCTCAGCTTTCAGCTGTAATTTTAGAACTTCTTCCCAATGGAGTACTGAGACTTGAAGGAAGTAAGATAGTGTCTATTAATAGTGAAGAAGAGATAATGGTTATTAGTGGTTTAGTCCGCCAAAGAGATATTTCTTCTGATAACAAAGTGGATTCAAATAGAATAGCAAATATGAGAATAGATTTTTATGGACATGGCAATTTGTCTGAAGCTCAGAACCCAGGTTGGGGCGCAAGATTATTCTCAATAGCATGGCCATTTTAGGTAAGGTAATTTTATGAAAAGAATTTGGATAATATTGTTCGTTTTAGTTTTTGCATCTAATGCATCTGCAGCTCGACTAAAAGATTTAGCAGATGTTGAAGGTGTGAGAGGAAACCAGCTTCTAGGATACGGAGTAGTTGTCGGTCTTGAGGGTACTGGAGATAAGAGGGGTGCTAACTTTACTCCGCAGAGTATGGCTAACTTTCTTGAAAGATTGGGTATCAGAGTTGATGCTGAAAAACTAACTTTAGCAAACGTAGCAGCTGTTATGGTAACAGCGGATTTGCCGGCATTTGCTAGGCCTGGATCCAAGATAGATGTTACATTGTCTTCTATCGGAGATGCGAAAACTCTTCAAGGTGGGGTATTACTTATGACGCCATTAAAAGGAGCGGATGGACAAGTATATGCAGTAGCACAAGGCCCATTGTCTTTAGGAGGATTTATAGTAGCTAATGGCGGGGATAGTGCACAGAAGAATCATGCTACAGTTGGTAGAATACCACTTGGTGGGTTAGTTGAAAGATCTATCCCATTTGATCTCTTTGCTACTGGTCAGGTTAGAATAGTTCTCAGAGAGCCTGACTTCGTAACGGTTACAAGGGTGCAGTCTGCGATTAATTCATTCTTTGGATTTGAAAAAGCAAAAGCGCTCGATAGTGCGAGTGTATTAATTCCTCTTGATCAAACTTTAAAACAAGCACCAATACATTTATTAGCTAGGCTTGAGCAGTTAGAAGTGCAACCTGATACACCTGCTAGGGTTGTTGTTAATGAAAGGACTGGTACGATTATTATTGGTGAGAATGTGAAGGTTTCTACCGTAGCACTTGCACATGGTAATTTAAATATTACTATTAGATCTGAAACACAGGTATCACAACCAAATGCTTTCTCTCAGGGCGGTGAAACTGCGGTGGTAGAGAATACAGACATAGATGTGTCAGAAGAAGGGGGACAGTTAAGAGTTGTACAAGAAGGGGTTAGTTTAGGGAAAGTAGTAAAAGGATTAAATACGATAGGGGCAACACCTAGGGATTTAATAGCTATCTTTCAAGCGCTGAAACGTGCTGGAGCACTTCAGGCAGAGTTAGTTGTAATGTAGTTTAAAGAAAAAGTTCTATATTGAACATGCTTGTTAGTTGATAAAGTTTAGGACGATATGACTAAAATTAATACATCAAATTCACCGTCTCCATGGCCAGTGGCTGAGGGTAAGGACATAAGGAAACCTGAGTTAAATAAAGAACTTAAGGATAAAGTTGCTCTTGAGAAAGCTTCTAGTGGATTTGAGGCACTATTGTTGCATAATATGCTTAAGGAAATGTGGGGCTCGGCTGGTCAAGGCGGTATTCTTGATGAAAACTCTAACGAAATGAATATTTTTAGGGACATGTTTAATCAAGCAATTGCCGATGAAGTAGTTAAGGGTGAGGGAATTGGCGTTAAGAAGTTCTTAAATAAAGAACTATCCAAAAGCCAAGATGTTGCATCTAAATCTTTAGGAAAAGTTTAGTAATGCAAACTTCATTCTGCTGGCTGAGATTGTGAATAATAACTTTCTGCCTGAGTGGTGGGGTTGGGTAAAGCACTAGGACGGTTTGCATTGCCGACAAGGTTTGTCGAATACATAAATTGATCATCACGTAGTATCGATGTTGAATAACGCGGATGGGACGAGCTAAGGGCACCTTTATAATTAAGGATGAAACGGATTAGATTGCTATGGACATAAAAGACATAAAATTACGAGACACTTCTACTAATGTTGTTGAAGGAAAAAGACAACAACAAATACAAAAGTACGGTGGAGGAAATGCGCAGGAGCAGAATTTAATTGCTCCTTCTGGTTCTGACACAGTATCTTTCTCTAATGCATCAAGAGATCTATTAAGAGCTTCCGCTCTATTAGAGAAGGATGCAGAAGTTAGGAAAGGTAAGATAAGTGACATTAAAGATAGAATTGAAAAAGGAACCTATAGAATAGATTCTAAAGAGGTCGCAAAATCTTTAATTTCATTCGTTGCTGATGGTAGCGTTGTTTAAAGAATAAATTGGGGAGGGGCCTGCCTGCCCCTCCTTAGAAAGTTCCTATAAGGATATCCCATGAGAGAGTTTAGGCATTTACTTCAAGTTTTAAATAAAGAATCAAAGCTACAAGATAAGTTATTGCTAATCCTTGCAGAGGAACGTAGCAAAATAGTTCATTTACAAAGAGAAGAGTTAGAGAAGCTTTCTGAAAAGAAGGAAGAATTGCTTTATGATTTAAGCATACTAAAGAAAGAAAGGCATGCTCTTTTATCTCATCTATCTACTGCATTTAAGGTGGATCCAGCCCAGATAAAAATTTCAACAATCACAAATTTCTGTGATGATAAGAATCTGAGTGCTGCGATAAATGATGTTGCTTCAAAGCTTAGAGAGATAGTTGTTAAAGTGAATGAGTTAAATGCGAGCAATGGTATTTTACTCACGCAGTCTTTAGGAGTACTCTCCAGTACAATTTCGATTATGACGGCTAGGCCACAGGCTAATAATACAAGCTATGGAAGAAATGCTAAGGTTGCAGCAGAGGATGAAAAGGAACTCACGATAGTTAGTTCTTTTAATAGATCAGTCTAAGATTGGTCTGGGGTATATCGGTAGATAGTATCCATAGGGGTTGGGTTGATAAGATATTTCCAATTGAATTTTTTTTCCAATCTGAGTTTTTAGACCGTTTAGTTTACTTAAAGAAATTAATATTTCACTCACTTTACTAATCGAAGTTTTTTCAAATTCAGCCATTACTATAAGTTCAGTACCAAATACTGTTGAACGCTCTCTTGTTGAGATTATCTTTAGTGGTTGCAAATTGAATAAGGCAAATTCCAGAATAATATCTTTGTCGTATTCTTTTGTCTTCCAAGTATAAGGCACTAACCCGCCATTATTTATAATATTCTTAATACTGGTATCATTAGTATTTTCTAGGTTTAGCTCGGGACATAAAATGGAATAATCATTTCTTTTCACAATACATCTATTTTCGTTCGCCTTGAGACTTCCCATTGAGTATTTAGAATACCACTGAAGACTCTGTAGAAGACTTTCGTGTGAGGTGTCTTTTAAGAGGTAAGGCCGTGTAGGGGGCTCTGGAGCTAGTAAAAAAGCCCTGATTAAGAGACCTAGTGCGGAAAGCGAAACAATAGAAAGAATTACCTTCCTCACTTTGATTATTGACCATGTCTGCTGGATGTTTGTGCTTATTGTGTTGTCCATTCTAAATTAGTTTCTTTAAAAGTTTAAGTTGCTCAGAGATTAATCTTCTGGGAGCGAAGTAAGTTGAATTAGAATTAGCTGCTTTGGCTTTTAGTGAGCTAAGATTTTTAACCGCAAAATCGATACTTCGGGCACAGCTTTCAGCACTTGAATCTAAAATTGTTACTATTCCATATTCAGGTACCGCAGAAATTATTTCCTTTATGCCCCCTACTAACCTCGTCACGACTGGGACTTTGTTGTGAATAGCTTCAAGAATGACGGTTGGGATTCCTTCACTATCAGAGGTCAGAAGAATTATATCACTGTTAGCTATAACTTGATTGGGAGAGTTGGTGAAGCCCATCAATTTTACGTTGAGATTGTTTTTATTTAGAGATTCTAATTCGTTTTTTAAAGGGCCTGTACCATAAATGTGTAATTCAATTTCAGATTTTATTTCTGCTAACTCAAGAAATTTTATAAAGCCTTTTATGGCAAGATCAGGTCTTTTAATGGGCATTAGTCTCCCAAGCCAAGAAACTACAATTGGATTATCTGATTTAGTACTTTGAGATGTTTTGTGATCCGCGGCATTATGGATGATCGTTATTTTATTCAAATGGGATAGGTTAAGCTCATCAGAAATTGTTTTACTAACTGTAACTATTTGACAGGCTTTAATTCTTACTAGAAAGTATTCTATGCTAGAGTATAAGTAGCCTTTTAGGGCGGCGATGCCTGATAGATTTTCTTTCGTCCCATGGATCACGTGAACCCACTTGAGGTCAAGGATTGTTGAGACAATGAAGGCTAATATTCCTTCTTTGTAACCATGCGAGATAAGTATATTGCTATGTTGTTTCTTGCAAAAATTAATGCAGGACTTGATTAATCTTAGAAAGCCTGAGCTTTCATCTTGTATTTCATGTTTAATTTTATGCTCACTTAGTTTATCAGCGAGTGTTCCAGAGTTAAATAGGAAGCAAGATACATCTACTTCATCAGATGCAAATTCAGATAGTCCTTTGCAACTTAGATAAACTTGAGTCTCAGCTCCCGCCCACAAGTCGCCTGAGGCTATTTGCATGGGTCTAATAGGTCGTATCAATGAGGTCATTAGAGGTAAATATGTAAAATGTTGTTCCTTAAACTATGCTTTGTCGTAATGTTTAACAAGGTATAGACTATTTCATTCGGATTTACTCTGTAAAGTCTTATATGGGCTTGAGCATGAGAAGAAAAAATACTATTTATTAGCTGTTTTTTAATTAAATCATCTTTTATTCTTGGAAACTTCTTCACTTATAGGCAGCGAGAGTGGCATTTTAAACAAACGCTTGTTTCGTTTGCTTTTTGGCGTTTCTGTTTCTGTTATTTGTTTATATTTTTTAGTCGGAGCTGTAGAAGAGGATAAGGTTTTAGCAAGTTTTGAAAAGGTTAAAATTAGCTACTTGATATGGGCTTTAATAGTCACATCTTTAAGCTATATTTTAAGAGCATATAGGTGGCAATTCTTATTTACGGATGTGCAAATATCTTTCGCCCATTCCTATCGTTGTCTTACTTTAGGCTTTTTCATGAATAATGTTTTACCAGCCCGAATTGGAGAATTTGTTCGCGCACATTCTTTAGGACGAATTTTAGGAGAGAGTAGGGCAAAGGTTCTTGCTTCAGTGGCACTAGAGAGATTGTTGGATGGTGTTACTTTAAGTGCAATTTTTGGGATACTTTTTCCTCTTTGGAGCGATAATTTAGAGAATGCTTCTCTTCTATTTAAAGTTTCATATATGTTTGGGATTGCGTGTGGAGGGACGTTTATAGTTTTCTTCCTTAGAAAGCCGATTTTTTCTTTACTTGATATTATAGATAGGAAGATCGGTATGAGTGGGGTAAGTTATCTTTTGAAGCGAATAGAAAAGTTTATATTAGGTCTTCAGCCTCTTTCAATGCCCAAATTATTGGCACCAATTGTCGCTTTATCTATATTGATATGGGGTGTTGAGATCGGGGCCTACTATTTAGTCTCGGAAGCTTTTTCTCAGAGTCTTAATTTGGGTAATCTTGCACTTTTTTTAGCCGCAGTAAATTTTAGTTCTTTGATACCAGCTGCCCCTGGAGGCTTGGGAACTATAGAAACATTTGCTTCCTTTGCGTTAGCGAAAGTGGGGATTGAGCATGAGGTAGCTTTAGCAATGGTTCTTAGTCAACATCTTATTCAGTTCATAGCAGTTGGGCTGCCAGGACTTTTTTATACTATCAATAAGTTTGATAATGGTAGCGTTTTGGATGTAGAAATTGCAGATACTCATTCACCGGTGTAATTATTTTGAATAATACTATTGATTTATCGATTGTAATTCCTGCTTTTAATGAAGAGAATAGACTTGGGCGCACTCTTAAAAATACTTTAGAATTTTTTAAAGATTTAAATATTGCTTTTCAAATAGTTGTGGTTGATGATGGTAGTCAGGATGGTACTACCAATCTTGTTAGGGAGTTGATGCTCCAGAATTCAGAATTAAGCCTCCTTAGCTACCCTAAAAATGAAGGGAAGGGATATGCGGTTAAATTTGGAGTTATTAATTCTTCAGGTAAGAAAGTGTTAATTATGGATGCCGACGGCGCTACTCCCTTGCCTGAATATTTAAAGTTGAATTCTAAGCTTGAAGAGGGATATTTAGTGGCTATTGGTTCTAGGGCAATGTTGGGGTTGGATTCAGCAGTAAAAACGGTTTGGTATAGGAAGGCTATTGGAAGAGTTTTTAACTGGCTGGTAAACTTTATTTTGGTGCCAGGTATTAAAGATACTCAGTGTGGCTTTAAGCTATTTCAAGGTGATTTAGCTCGCTCAGTATTTAAGGAACAAAGAACATATGGTTTTGCTTTTGATTGCGAAGTTCTAAGTTTGTGTCAGAGAAGGGATATTAAAATAGCTGAGGTGCCTATAAATTGGAATAATGTCGAGGGTTCCAAGGTAAACTTGCTAATCCATCCTATGCTTATGTTAGTCGATTTAATTAAATTACGCTTATTTAGAGCTATAAAATCAGTTTAAAATCTAAAGACTTATAGATCTAAAGAGGTATCAAGTCACTTTTCTCTGATTTGAGGTTATAACGGGTGTAGTTTTAATTATGGGGTTAGGTATGTTTTCTCTGAATGTTATCATGAACGAGTTAATTAAGGGCTATAATAGCGCTTGTGTTGATTTGGTATTTTCACCTACCAAGTGTCAGCGTATTTGCCTAGGACTTTTTGGTGTGGTGTTGATTGCATCTATTTCACCTCATGATGCATATGCAGGGGCTGGATCATTTGGGGTTGCTTGTAATAAGATGTTGCTTCTTATCGAGGGTGCATTTGGAGCCTTGGTAGCAGCAGTTGCAGGAGTTGCGGCAGTAGTAGCTGCGGCATTAGGTGGATTTAAGATGGCTTGGTCTTTGGTCGTAGTTTCTATCGGTGCTTTTATTCTAAGGTCTTGGATTCAGTTGTTCCAAGGTAGCTGTGGATGTCCTACTTGTTAGTTTAAGTTTTAAATCATCTCGAGATGAGTTAATCTCTCGGGATGAAAATTTCCTTTATCGATTCTAGTAATATTTCACTAATTAAAGATTTTATTGATTTAAAATCTTTCTCTTCTAATCAGAGTAATAAAAATAAATTTATAGCCGAAGGTCCAGAGGTGGTTCTGAGGCATTTGCGGAGTGAAGTTAATATAGAAAGCTTGCTCATAGATGAGGCCCAATATTTAATTTTAAAAGATCTGATAGAGAAGCGTTACAGCATTAGTCCTTTTAATGTTTATTTAGCGCCGAAAGATCTAATTTCAGAGACCGTCGGCTTTAAAATTCATCAAGGAATTGTCAGTATGGGGGTAAAACCTCCGCCTAAAGAAATTACTTTAGGGAACTTTCCATTAGTTGCTCTAAATGCTTTGGCTAATGCTGAAAATGTAGGTGCTATTATTAGAACGTCCAAGGCTTATGGCATTTCTAATTTCCTAGTGGATGAAAGAACTTCTGACCCGTGGATAAGAAGGTCGGTAAGAGTATCTATGGGGACTATTTTTTCATCAAATGTTTTTTATTGTGAAGATCTTACTAGTTTAATTTCACAACTAAGAATTACAAAACCTGATTTAAATGTAATTGGCCTAGAGCAAGCAGGAAATTCAGTTTCAGTATATTCTGGTGAGTATAATAAAAAGTTTGATGTTCTAGTTCTAGGCTCTGAAAAAGCTGGTACTGAGAAGAGTGTATTAGATTTATGCACTAAGATTGTTGAAATACCACTTGATAGATCTGCTTTGAATTCATTGAATGTGAATGCTGCTTTAAGTGCGTTTTTGGCGGTCTGTGAAGTTTAAACGATTTGCAAACTCTGTTTTACTTAAGTATTTGCATTCCCTCACCCCTGCCCCTCTCCCAAGGGTAGAGGGGTAAAAGAATATTCCCCTTCTACCTATGGGAGAAGGGGTTAGGGGATGAGGGAATGTTTCTAAGAATACTGGTAGTTTAAAATAGGTTGAGTTGCAGAATTAGCAAATTTCTTATAGTATTTGTATGTCTCAAATTGTGAGGGCCCATAGCTCAGCTGGGAGAGCGCCACAATGGCATTGTGGAGGTCAGCGGTTCGATCCCGCTTGGGTCCATTCGACTCGCCTTCGCTGTGCTCAGACTCGCTCATGGCAGGCCATTCGACTCGCCTTCGACAAGCTCGGGGTCGCTCCTTTCGACAGGCTCAAGGAAATCATGGCAGGCCATATCTTTTCTATACGTTCTGTCTCGCTTGAAGGCGCGTCGAATGGACCCACCCTACACCACCACCTTACTACCCGCATCAACACTCTTCGTAATAAACACGTTACCGCCAATCACAGAGCCCTTTCCAATGACAGTTCTTCCGCCCAAAATAGTTGCATTGGCATAAATCACTACATCATCTTCCACTGTAGGATGTCTTTGCACACCCTTCACTGGGTTGCCATTTTCATCAAGTTCAAAGCTTTTAGCTCCTAGAGTTACTCCTTGGTAAATTTTCACATTCTTACCAATCTTACTTGTCTCTCCAATGACCACACCTGTACCATGATCAATAAAAAGTCCTGCTTCGATATTCGCTCCTGGATGGATATCAATCCCTGTTTTAGAATGTGCCCACTCATTGATAATTCTTGGAATATACGGGACTTTTAAAGCATAAACAGTATGGGCTATTCTATGAGCGGTGATTGCTAAGAGTCCTGGATATGAAAGTAATACTTCGTTATGATCTTTAGCAGCAGGATCACCAAGAAATGCTGCATGAATATCCTTTAAGGAAGCTTCTTTAATAAAAGGTAAATCTTTAAATAGATTGTCCGCTAATTCCTCTGCATTAGAGCCTTCTAAAAGTAGGGAAAATTGTTTAAGAAAAATAGCATAAGCACCACTTATTTTACTTTCTACTTCCGCTTCTGAATAATTTTCAATCTCACTCAGTCTTCCCGGTAGTAAAATATCAATAAGAAGCTTCGTCCCTTTTATAACCTCATCAGGGCGTAATCTAGAGCTTTGAACAATGTTACTATCAGCAGAAAAAATATTTTTAGCTATGCTACTTAAATCAATCATTTAAATTAATTATGAAAGTAGAGTTTTCGCAAGTTCGCTAGCAATTTTCCCTTCGAACTTACCTTTATGAGATTTATT
>JBILFC010000234.1:0-4916 GCA_044351785.1 Bdellovibrionota bacterium | reverse complement strand
GTAGTAGGGAGACAGAGGTCTGGCTCAGTCGAAAAAGTTGTGTACTTATAGGGAGTTTTATGTTTTCCTACTGGTAATAAAAGTAAAATCTATGCTACAAACCAGTTGTTTTTAATTTCCTTGCCTGCAGGTATCTTATCGCTATTTATTAATTTAAGCTTCATGTCAGTGAAAAGATTAACGCAGTGGGGCGGAGTAGCTTGTGTCTTGTTGTTAGGGGCTTCGTGTTCTGAGCAAGGCTCTGAAAAGGAAGGAGCCGAAAATCAGCCGGTTTATCTGGATGTTTCCTATCAACAGGATTTGAGTGAGAAATTTGATCTCCTACTGGAGGGAGTAACCCTCAAACGTGTTTACGGCGACCGTAACGGAGTTATACAGATCTATTCCTCAGCAGGATTGCTTAAAACCTATGCTGGCGAATTTCTCTATCCCGGTACCCTGGTTCCGGATAAGACATACCGCCCGATGGCCGACAAGAAAATTCTTAACCTTGACCTGTATAATAATCAGTTTGTTTATCTGGACGACAAAGCTGTATTAAGTAATGCGTGGGCTGGCAATCTCTATTCCCGTTATACGATGCAGAATGCTTCACTGTTTGAGGGTGGTGAAGACTTTGCTTTCTTGATTTCGGATGGTGTGTCGGTACAATACGTGAAGGACTCGAAAGCGTTGTGGTCTGGAAAGAATGGTGAAAAGATTATTGACATACTTTTCGATGCTGCCAGAAATTCTTTTTGGTTATTGGGTAAACAATCTGTTTCTGTCTTTTCAGTGAAGAATCAGACGTTGACGTCAGTTTTCCAGGGTGATAATTTCAGCTGCTTTGCACTTGCTAACAATAACAAAGAAATCATCATTGGTACCAACGAAGGATACCTGGTAGTGGATACGGAATCCAAAGTGCAAAAAGATGATACCATTAAAAAACTGCCCTGGACGGAAATCACAACCGTTCAGGAAATTGATGGTAAGGTTTGGTTCGGAACAACGAAGGGAGCTTTTACGACAGGCGCCGACGGAAAGTTCATGTATTACGCATCCAAAAGATGGTTGCCCTCTGATCTGGTAGTAGATATTGAAAAGGGTCCTAAAAATTCAGTCCTGATTCTTACAGATAAAGGTTTAGGAAATATCATCTTCAATGAAATGACACTGCACGATAAGGCTATGTATTTTGAGCAGCAGGTCAGAGCACGACACATTCGTCATGGCTTTAACGGGACACTGGGATATATGAAGGACGGAAGCCTGGCTACAGGTTCACTCGAAGATTCAGACAATGATGGCTTGTGGACTTCCATGTACCTGGGAGCAGAAGTATTCCGGTATGCCGTTACAAAATCGGATGAAGCGCTTCAGAATATTAATGAATGTATGGAGGCAATGGAGCGATTGTATACTATAAATGGTGTAAAAGGATTTCCTTCCCGCTCATTTGAAAGAAGAGGTTACAAATATGAAGACGAGCCGTGGAGAAGAGCAAATGATCCGGAATGGGATTGGAAATCAACTACCAGCAGCGACGAGGCTATCGGTCATATCTTTGCCTTTGGTGCGATGGCAGAATTACTGGATGATCAGAAGGACCTTCAGGCAAGAGCTATAACCTTGATTGATTCCTTAATGCAACACACGATCGATAATGATCACTATATGGTAGACTGGAACGGCAAACCCACCTTATGGGGAAAGTGGAATCCCGATTACGTCAATGCCCGTCCGGTTGGCGTGGGTGATCGCAAAGTGAATTCGTCCAACTATGTCGCCATGCTACAGACTGCCTATCATTTTACGAAGAAAGAAGTGTATAAAGAGAAGGCTTTTGAACTCATGACGAAGTCGGGATACTATGAGAACCTGATGTACCCGATGAGTCAGGTGAGACAGGCTGATGAAAGCGCGGATGACTGGAGCAAGATGTTGTCTGAATCCTGGAATCACTCGGATGATGAAATGTACTTTCTGGGTTATTGGGGTCTTTACCGCTATGCATTCAACGATACGTTAAAGGCGAAATTCAAAGAATCAATTCTTGACCACTGGCAAATTGAAAGACCAGAGAAAGAAGGAGCCTGGAATATCTTCGCAGCATTGACAGGCACCAGCGAGTTTGACCTGAACGAGGCGATCTGGTATCTGCAGGAGTATCCGCTTGACTTAATTCATTGGAAAGTAACCAACAGTCACCGGAAGGATATTGAAAGGATAGAGCCTAACTTCAGGAAACAAACCACTAAGGAAGTGCTTCCGGCAAGTGAACTCCCGATCAGCCGTCACAATGCCAATCGTTTTGATCTCGATGGCGGCGATAACGGGTCGTCAGAATACAGTGCCGGCGATATATGGCTTTTGCCATACTGGATGGGAAGATATCTCAACGTTATCAGCGCTCCACAAGAGAGCGAAGTAAAATAATAGCGTGTGGGTGCTCCAACGGAATAAGTAAGGAAACAGCGAATAAACATAATCCATTCTATGAGTGTGCAGTCAAAACCCATGGTAACCCGACTTACATCCCTTGATGACAAGCGCGGTTTCACGATTGCGGCCATGATTCTTGTCAACTTTCCGGCAAACGATGAGCAGGTGTTTGCGCCCCTTAGACATACCGTATGGAATGGACTGACACCAACCGATCTGATTGCTCCATGGGCATCGTTGAAGTTCCATCCGGACAATTTTATTTTATACCTTGGACTGTTTACGTTTGCAGGCTACCGGCTGAAAGGAATTTGCACTAGTCCGGCAGAACAGTACTTATACATGGTCAATGATTGCAGTTATTCAATTTGCGCCCTCATAACTAGCCTCGGAGCCTAGTTCACCAACCTACTTTAACCCCTTAAATTACCCCACCAAAACTTTCTTCACCCCCCGAGTGAACAAACCCCTATTTTTTACGATTATATAGTTAAAGGACTAATCCGTAAAAAATTGAAGGTAATTCTCATGAAAATGTCCCAACCCCTTAGAATAGACTATCCAGAGGGCATGAGCTCCTTTGTAACAAGGCGCTTTAGAAACTCTCAGCTCCTCTATGTTAACAACAAAAACCTAGAAGCAAGAGTACTAGGATCTCTTGGTAAGTACCTTAAAAAGTACGATGCTAAGATCTTTGCTTTTACCATCTTTGGAAGTCATGACCACCCTATGCTACAGTTTAAACCTAAGACCAAGTCTGCTTTCTACAGAGATCTAGGAGCAAGGACCGCTGAAGCAGTTAAGAAGCACGTGCCTAGCTTTGGAACAGGCGCAGTCTTTGAGAAAAGACCGAGTGAACAAGCCATTACCGCGGATATGGAGAGTCACCTTGATAGGCTTATGTATACAATTCTTCAGCCTATACAAGCGGGACTATGTAAAAACCTCTCAGATTACCCAGGGTTTAACTCCTATAAGTACATAATAAGTGGTAAGCCCCTAGAAGTAGAGTTCTTTAATGGAGCTGAGTATAGGAAAGCTAAAAGAAGGAACAAGAACGCAGATCCAGCGGACTTTATAGAATACCATGAGATAAAGTTTGAAAAGATCCCAGGCTGTGAATGTATGAGTCAAAAGCAATACTCTAAGCTTATTCAAGATGAGTACAATAAGCGAAGAGAAGACATCATTAGTAAACTAGAAGCTAAAGGCCATATCTGGCCAAGCATCAGTTCCTTAAGATCTACCAAAAGCACAGACTGTGCAAAAAGTCCTAAGAGAAGTACCAGAGAATCAAAACGACCCTTAGTACTATCCCTATGTATGGAAAGAAGAGCAGCATTTCTTAATTACTACTTTTCAATACTCCTAGCCTTTAAGAAAGCATCAGGTGCTTATCTATTAGGGAACAGAAATGCAGAATTCCCAGAAGGAACATGCATTCCGCCTGGGCCATGGTGTTAGAAGTTAAACACACCAACAACTTAAACAATAACAGAAGTAAAAAGCTTACAAGATATAGAGACTTGTCCAGAGGACAATTTTCCGGCTTTTTTCGGTAAAATCAGCTTCATTCCATGAAGCGAACCTAGAAGATTTCATCGCAAAATTTAAAAATGTTCGATTTGGGAGGGTTGATTTCAGAAAGTTTAGGACTAGCCTCTGAGGCTAGTTTAAATGGAGACTTTATCTTTCATTTTTTTGATTGTCTCGAGCATTCTTGAGATTATTCAGCCTTAAAATACTGTGCCCATCTATCGGTAACAAATTGTGTTATGGTTTTAACATAATTAACCGTTTTAGATTGTCTGTCAGGTTGACATTTAATCTAATACAGGGTAACCTTTGGTCTCCCTGGTGGCTATAGCGAAGGAGCAACACCTGATCCCATTCCGAACTCAGCAGTTAAGACCTTCAGCGCCGATGATACTAGCATTGCTGGGAAAGTAGGACGTCGCCAGGGTTTTTTTTCTTTTTTGAACTAGCGGAGCTAATTCAAAAAAGAAACCCTGAGGAGCTTCTCAAAGAAGCGTCTCGAAGGGTAAAACATACATTCAGCCCTCACTTAAGAGGGCTTTTTTGTGCCCATCATTCTACCCTTTTTGCAAGATATGCTAAATCACTTTATTATGAGCTTAAGGCAAAAGGCAACTTGCAGGGTCCTATTAAATACGAACTGGGCAAAAAGGGTAGAATGCACCAAGACTTTAAAACTGATTTCAATTACGGAGTACTACTAGTCCTTCTAGGCGCTATTTTATGGGGTGTAACTTACCCACTTTGGAGAGTTCTTTCCCAGCAAATCAATCCACTGGTATTAACTTCTATAACCTATCTATTTGCATCTATATTGATCTTTGTAATTCAAAGACTATCTGTAAAACGACTATACCAACAATTCCTAGAGAATAAATTCTGGTTATTGGTTATGGGCTTATTTTCTGGAGCATTAGGCTCACCTCTACTTTGTTTTGCTCTTTCAAGGACTGATT
>JBILFC010000233.1:0-4924 GCA_044351785.1 Bdellovibrionota bacterium | reverse complement strand
ATCAAAAAATAATACCCTGGGAACGCCGACCTCTGGTCGGCTATGATAAATAAACCACTTTCATTGCCGACCAGAGGTCGGCGTTCCCAGCTATCAAAATTCATAAATTGGAACATACAAGATGGAAGCAGTCGAGCCAGTGTATAAAGTTAATCTTTAGCTTTATATCGTGGCTCGGGTGGATGTTTTCTAAAGGTTGTAAGTGAAAGGTGTGGTGTGACATGTCTGATCCCAACTCTTGGAATGAAGTGGGTGATGTGGTTGATTTAAGTTTAGTTTGTCCTGAGGGGATAGCTTCTGTTCAAGATATCAAAGGACTTTATCGTCTTACGGAAGAGGGTAATGCTGAAAGATCATTGGATGGAAGATTCATCTTGAAACCTCAATTTTCTTTTCTTCAAGGAGTGCATGGAGTCCAGCTTAAATCAAAACGGTTTCAACCTACAAGTTACGGTCTCTTGCGATCGCGTGCGGGCGAGTATTGGTTAGTGCATGCGTTTTACGATGTTTCAAGCGCTTGGGATTTTAAAGCAGGCAACCTGAGAAGGGCTTTTTTATCTGTCGCCGACTGGATTCTTGATAATGATGGTGATGAGATCTCAGATTTTTCATCGCAAAAATTCCAGATCCTTGGAAATGTTGGGGACGAATTTATTCTCGCCGGAGATAGTCCTCTTGATATACAGATTGAGGGAGAAGAGAATCAACCGAAGGGCCGACCCATCGGAAGGAATTGCATCCAGTTCGCTGATGGATCTATAGGCAAAAGACGATTCTCAGAAGAACGAGATGCGGAACTGATTTTTGTTACCCTACCGGATGGGTCTGAAGTCGTTCTTGCAGAGTATGGAAGGGATAATGAGATTGTCAAATACTTCCTCTTTAACCGGTCGTTGGTCATGAGTGGAAAAGACAAACTTGAGGCATTCGGAAACCGCTAAGGAGAAAATGGCGGTAAAGGCATGGTTCTCGGGGGAGGTAGACTTGAAGGTTAACTTCCCCCGAGTGCTTTAAATTTAATTTTATAAGTCCCCCTTTTAATGCTATACCTAACCTTTCACATTGGGATGGTATTTATTATTTATGTCTAAGGTAATTGATTTAAAAGATAAGGTCGTTTGGCTAATAGGGGCTAGTCAGGGGATTGGTCGTGAGCTTGCTAAGGGTATTGCGGGTGAGGGGCCTAAGGCCTTGGTGCTTTCTTCTAGGGGTGAAGAGGGGCTGAAGAGCTTGGTCGCTGAGCTTGGTGGTAGGGTAAGTTATAAGGTTCTTGATGTGGGTGATGAAAAGCAGGTAAAGAAGGTGGGGGAGGAGATTCAAGCTGAATTTGGTTTTGTTGATATTTTGATCGTTAATTCTGGAATTTATGAAATTACTTATCCTGATAAATTTCTAGCCTCTGAGTATGAGCATATTACTCGAGTAAATTACTTTGGTGCTCTCTATGCGACTGAGAGTGTAATAGGTAGCATGCTTAGTAGGAGTAGTGGGGTGATTGTTGTAGTGTCTTCAATCGCAGGAGTTAGACCGATTCCAGGTGGTGGTGCTTATGGGGCTTCTAAGGCAGCACTTACGTATTTCTTTGAAGCTCTCAGAATGCAGGTACAAGACAGGGGTGTTAAAATTATTTTAGTGCATCCAGGGTTTGTTAGTACTAGATTGACTGCTAAAAATGAATTTAAAATGCCAGGATTATTAACAGCTGAGGATGCTGGTACGAGGATATTAGAGGGCATAAAGGCAGGGAAGGATGAAATTTCTTTCCCCTTCTGGTTTGTAAGTTTAATTCGTTTATTAAGATTTTTACCTGAATCACTTTATAGAAAGTTAGTTATGAAATTAGAAAGTCCAAAGGAGAGTTAGGGTGGAGAAGGTAATTGTTATAGGTGCAGGAATTTCTGGAATTACTTCAGCTTCTCTTCTTGATAAAAAATATAATGTGACTCTTGTTGAAGCCCTACCAAGACTTGGTGGCCATACTAATACAATTAATGTTCCTACAAGAGACGGAGTGCAGCCAGTAGATACAGGTTTTATTGTTCTTAATGATGCTAATTATGCATTGCTACATGAACTCTTTCAGCGATGGGGTACGAAAGTACGCTGGAGTGATATGTCGTTTAGTTTTTATGATTCAGAATTAGACTTTCATTATGCAGGAACAACTCTCTTAGGCTTATTTTCTAAATATCAGAATGTATGGAGTCCTAGGTTTTATAGCTTCTTAATGGAAATAGGAAGGTTCGCGGGCAAGGGGTCTAAGTATTTAGATCGTTACAAGGCTGGGACAATTACAGAGAATATGACCTTAGGAGAATTTTTAGACAGAGAAAAATTTTCTCAAGATATGATCGATTTATACCTGCTTCCGATGGGCTCTGCCATCTGGTCCGTGCCCACTGAGCAAATGCGGGAATTCCCTCTCATATCATTCCTAAATTTCTTTAAAAATCACGGGTTGCTTGGAATATTTGATAGGCCTAAATGGCAGACAGTCGTAGGCGGGAGTTCTTCTTATTTATCAGATTTTAAAAGTCAGTTTCGTGGGACTATTAAATTATCATCACCAGTAAAAAAAGTTAAAAGAAGTGAAAGTGGTATTACGGTCGAATATCAGAGCGGGGGAAGTGAGGAATGTGATAGGGTGGTTTTTGCAGTTCACGGAGATCAGGTGCTAAATTTATTAGATCAACCAACTGATGAAGAAAGTGAAGTTTTGTCAAAGTGGGAATATGAAGAGAATCTTGCAATACTTCATTCTGATTCTAGCATCATGCCACCTAAGAAATGTGCTTGGGCAAGTTGGAATTATCACGGAAGAGGGCGCGGGTCTCCAGCTAAGGTGACATACTACATGAATTTACTACAAGGAATAAAAAGTGATACAGATTATTTTGTTAGTTTGAATGCCAAGGATCTTGTTAGAGAGGATAAAATTATTGAGTCTATTAAGTACATGCATCCTAAATATTCTAGTAAGGCAATAGAGAGTCAAAGTAAGTTATTCGATCTACAGGGACATAATAGGTCTTATTTTTGTGGTTCGTACTTTGGAAATGGTTTTCATGAAGATGGAGTCCGGTCTGGGGCTTGGGTAGCATCCATGTTGGGTAGTGGGTTTTAGGGGTGGAGATAGAAGGCATATTTAAGGGTAAGGTTGCTCATGCTAGGTCAAGACCTCGGGTGCATAGGTTTTTATACCCCATTTGTTTTTATGCATTCGATATAGATAAACTAAGATCTAAATTTTATAATATCCCTCTTCTTTTTGGTTTTAATAAATTTAGATTATCCTCCATGTATGAAGAGGATTATATCCCGACATTCCAGAGCGGGATCAGGGAGAGACTTAGTTCACTGCTTTCAAAATTTAATTATGAACTAGGCAGAGAGAGAGTCTATTTAATTAGTAATCCTAGAATATTAGGCTATGTATTTAATCCTGTTAGCTTTTTTCTGTGTTATACAGAAGAGCAGGAGCTTAAATATTTTGTAGCAGAAGTCCATAATACCTTTGGCGAGAAACATTTATATGTTCTAGGCGCCAATGAAAGGGTAGAAGATAAGTGTAATAAGGGTAAAACTTTCTACCGGATCTGTAAGGATTTCCATGTATCACCGTTTTATGACCTTGAAGGGGATTATGAATTCCTAGTGTGGGAGAAAGCGGGTGAATTAGATATAAGAATAAATCTTTATAAGGACGGGGAGTTAGAGTTTACTTCTCAGCTGATAGGGAAGGGGGTAGGTTGGGGTTTTTATAAACTGTTTAGATCTTTAATTCTGTATCCTTTTAGTATTGTGGGAACAATGCCCAGGATTTTATATCAAGCTTTTCTACTAACGTTCGTAAGGAGATTGAAGGTGTATACTAAGCCGATTGCCGAGGGTGAAATGACAGTTGTGAAAATTGGAGCTGGTTTTTTGCAAAAATTATGTATGCGACCAGTTAGTAAATTTCTTTCTAATATTAAGCGTGGTGAGTTAGTTATCAATTTCCCTGACAGGGAGCCATTTCATTTTAAGGGTACAGAAGCGGGAGTTAGGGCTGAGATTGATGTTAAGAATTATGATTTTTTCATTAAAAGTTTATTGGGTGGGGATATTGGGTTTGGAGAAGCGTATGTAGAAGGATACTGGACAACTGATTCTTTAGTAGATGTAGTTCAGTTGTTCGCTGAAAACACTGATGCTTTAAATGATAGAGCTATTGTCCTATCTTACATAGGAAGGTTTATTAATACTTTTAAACATCTGTTTAGAAGAAATTCAACTGGTGGAAGTAAGAGAAATATCGAAGCCCATTATGATTTGAGTAATGATTTATTTAAGGCATTCTTAGATAAGTCGATGATGTATTCATCTGCATTGTTTCGAGGCGCTACAACTTTAGAGGAAGCCCAGAAAAATAAAATAAGTTCGCTTATAGCCAAAGCTCAAATTAATTCTACTGATCATGTTTTAGAAATCGGTTGTGGTTGGGGTGGTTTTGCAATAGAAGCCGTCAGGCAAACGGGCTGTAGGGTAACAGGAATTACATTGTCTAAAGAACAAAAGTTAGAAGCTGAGCTTAGAATTAAGGATGCAGGCTTAGAAGATAGGATAGATATTCAGTTAATTGACTATCGGGATGTTCAGGGGCAATTTAGTAAGGTAGTTTCAATTGAGATGATTGAAGCTGTCGGTCATGAGTTCCTTCCTGATTACTTTCAGAGAATTAATGATTTGTTATTAGAAAAGGGTTTAGCGGTAATACAAGCTATTACCATCCCAGATCAGCGTTACAATGCTTATAGACGGGGTTGTGATTGGATTCAAAAGTATATTTTCCCAGGTGGCTTATGTCCTTCAATTGGTAGTATGATCAAGGCTTCAAGTAAGTCAACTGGACTTGTTCTTCAGAGTACAGAAAATCTGGGTTATG
>JBILFC010000040.1:0-16142 GCA_044351785.1 Bdellovibrionota bacterium | reverse complement strand
ATCTTCTTTAAATTTATTAAACGCATCTGCCTCAAGTACCTCGGCCCACTTATAGCTATAATAACCCGCTGCATACCCGCCTCCGAAAATGTGCGAAAACGCATAAGGAAAATGTGTTCCTTCCCAGTAATCAAATACTCCGTACTTACTGACAATCTCTTTAAATACTTGATCAGGCTCAATTGCATCAACATTATCTCTGGAATATATCTCCATATCAAAGAGACCGAATTCAAGCTGTCTAATAAAAAATATTCCCGATAAGAATCTCTCACCCTGTTTAATTTTTTCAATTAAACCATCTGGGATCTCCTCCCCTGTTTGATAATGTTTTGCTATCTTCTTAAGTGATACTTCTTCTAAGAGAAAATTTTCAAATAACTGCGACGGAAGCTCAACAAAGTCCCACGCCACATTTAATCCCCCTAGAGGCTCTAATTCAACATCAGATAACACATGGTGTAGGGCATGACCCATTTCATGAAATAAAGTCCGAGCCTCATCCATACTTAAAAGTGATGGCTGGTCTTTAGTCGCTGGAGTTAAATTACAAGCTAAAACACACTGCCCAACGTGCCTATCTCCCCTAGAATCTTTATGAGTATTTAGTAAAGGGTTAACCCAAGCGCCTTGTCTCTTTGTGTCCCTTGGAAACAAATCAAAGTACAAAATCCCCTTTCTCTGCCCTTTCTCGTCAGTCACCGCATAGACATCCACATCTTGATGCCATTTAGCTATCCCTGACAACTTCTCTAAACGCACAGAAAAAAGAGTCTCGATTAATGAAAACATTCCCTTAATCGTATTCTCTAATTCAAAGTAAGGATTAAGAACGTTAGAAACAAAATCAAATTTTTGCTTTTTATACTTCTCAGATAAATACTCTCTATCCCATGAAAATACTTTACCTTCCCTGCTCTCGGTGTTCTTATATGCAATTGACTTTTGAAACTCGGCTAAAGCTTTTAGTTCACTTATTGCCACTGGCTTTGCTTTTTCAGCAATCTTTTCTAAAAAAGAGATTACCTTCTTCGGATCTTTCGCCATTTTTACTTGCAGGCTAAGTTCTGAAAAGTTTTTAAAACCAAGTAACTGAGCCTTTTTCTTTTTATTCTTAAGAAGGTCTAAAATAACTTTATGATTATCTAAGTCTTTTTTATTCTCCTTATCTTCTAGTAAGCCTCCTGTTGCTCTAGATGTTCCTTGCTGAAGAAAATTATAAGAAAGATCCTTCCTTAAATCCCCTCTATCTGAATACCTCATAAACGGAATATATGAAGGGTAATCGAGATTAATTAAACAGGCACCTTGAGGAATTTTATCTTCCCCAAGCTTTTCTCTATATTGATCAGCTTTTAATTTAGCAGCCTTAATAAAATCCTCAGGAAGACCTGAAAGATCTTCTTTTTTAGTTAGAATAAGCTCAACCTTAGAATCTGTTACATTATCTGAAAACTTCCTTGATAATTCCGCAAGCTCAATATTCAGAGCTTTTAGCTCGGTCTTTTTCTCTTCACTAAGACCTGCTCCCATGAGCTTAAGATCTCTTAGAGTATTTTCAATATATCTTTTTCTTTCTCCCTCTAAGCTAAGACCTTCCTTAGATTTACTATACAGAGAAAACATCTCATACACTCTTGGATCCAAGGTAACATCATTACCGAATTCAACGACCTTAGGCCTTGCCTTACTTGCTTCTTCGCGGAGTTCATCACCACCATCAAGTGCTAACAAATTACTAACAGGACTCCAAGCACGACTAACAACACTCTCTGCTTCAATAAAAGGATGAATAAATTCACTAAACGTCATCCCCTCGCCGTTTCCGCCTAACCTACTTACCGCATTTAGAATACTCTCTATCCTTTCTTTTGCTTCTTTCATAGAAGCCTCAACCGCGGGAAGAACATGGGCAGGTTTTATATCGTTATAGTTTACAAATTCGTTTTTTTCTAAGAGGGGGTTAGACATAGAGTTCCTTAATTAAATCTTCAATTTAGACTACCGAAATCCCTAGTTCGGTCTAGGTGGTTTACACTTTTTCCATATTTTAGCCGACCAATTCTTACACTTTTTCCGACACTCATGATAACTTAATAATTATAGATACTTAACAACCACTACCCAAATTATAGCTAGGTCTGGATTAACACAAACCTAGGGGGTATCCATTAACAATATTAAGGCTAGATTGGTTTAGAAAAAAGCCTAGAAATATGGCTTAGTCAATAAAGTGGTGTGCCTATGGGGAGTTTTATGTTTTCCTACCGAAGAAATAACCGTCTGTTTTGATCTGAATACTCTTATCCATGGCGATATTAAGCAGATGTTGGAATATCCGCATAGGTTTGCAATGTTAAGGGGGTTTTAACAGGCAGGGGCGCAAGCGGTGTCTAGCATAGGAAGCCATTGTTATTTGCTATCATGTTAATCCAAGGCCAAGTCAGACAGGGTAGTCAATATTATCTTATAAAGATCAAAAAATGTTGGTTATGAATCTTGATGAGGTGATCGCATATATTGCAAGTGGCGCAACCGTGGTAACATCAAGCTATCATAGTATGTATTGGGGATTTTTGCTTGGAAGAAATGTTGTGAGTGTTCCATTTGGTTCTAAGTTTTTCGGATTGCCGTAAAGCAAATTTATCATTTTGGAACAAGGTTAAAAAGGTATATAATACGGCATGGGCATTGGACAATTAGAAGTTAAAGATCTGAATCCCCGAGCGTAAACTGCCAGATTGAATTATCTCCAAGATCCCAACTATGAAGACTTGATCCAATTGGAAATACCGTTGTCATTCGAAAGGGTGGTAAAGGTTCATCCCGAAATCCGGTCTGCAAAAAGACTTCACGATGCTTAGAATAGAAGGAGCACCAAAATATCATCGACATGCATCCCAAATTTTGGGCGGTGGCAATAGTTTCCTTAAGCAGTTCGACAGATTCCGAACTCCCCTCTTTTACTATCCAATCATACAGGACAGCATGTCTTGAAGGATTAGCCTCAATCCTAAATATTGCCACACCTTTCAGAATACCTTCTTCTTTAATAGTGACCACTTCATAGGAATAGAAAGGATTTTCAAGATAACGCCATCTTAGAAAGCTTGCGGACTTAACTTGGCATAAATAGGAAGGAGAGATAATCTCGCGCCACAATCTCTCTACCTCGTTAAGATTTAGATCAAACCACGAATTTGCCTTAATCTCTCTAAAAACTTCTTCTCTAGGCGAAGGGAGGGTCATTTTAAGACAACGAAAATCACCTGCAAATTCGTAACGCAAAGAACGTTCGCCAATCTTATGTCCCAACTCGTTTGAAAAGCCGAACATCAAACACTGCTCACGCAACATTATTTCGTTGATCAAATCCCACATGCGTTTCTGAATTCCTTGCTTACGAAAGAATAAACTAACGCAATTGTCAAAGGCTTGGTAGCCAATAAATTCTTTACCCAAATACGCAAGTCTACAAGCAGTGATAGCCATCATCCCTTGGATTAAACCGCCTTCCTCTGCCAACACCGTAGCTGGTGGCCGAGGTTGCCAAGGTTGTGGTCCACTTTTCCACTGTACTTGTGCCGGACTTCTAGGGAGCTGAAAAACCGAACTTGTAAGAGTTGAAACTCCGACCTCATCTCCTTCTACACCTATTCTAACACTAGCAATTGCTTTATTAGGCAAATCTTCAGAAAATTCACCCAAGACCTCCAGCTGAATTTCATCTTGTTTCAAATTCAGTGCCTGAGCTATGCTAAGTAGGATATCTTCTTCTAATAAGGGCTGTTTATCAAGAATCATACTGTGAGCGACCAAAGCGAATCGCATACATAGTTCGCTCGCTTCTCGCGATATACAGAAAATCCTATCCGCGGTAGCTACACTTTCGATATGTTCCAGAGGTATTTTTCCTGTTGTCAGTACGACTACGCGGCAAGTTTTTCGCTTTGTATCAAGGAGATCGGAAAAGCTATCGAGCGAGGTCTCCTGGGAAATCGTTGTTCTACGCTGAAACACTCTATTAGGCCAATTCCAACCCGGAATTGTCGAATAAATTTCTCGATACCCTGCTAGCCATGCTACTCGACAAATTCGAGCATCAAGGTGCCCAAAGGGCGCAGCAAATGCGAGACACGGACAAGATGTTTCATCTTCAATGCGTTTTTTACTTTCTGTTAGTTCCCGATACAAAGAGTCCTCGTCAACTTTAAATAGAGAGGGATGGGAAAGAGTATGAGAGCCCACCCTATGTCCGTTTTTAACTAAATTACGAATCTCGTTCCAATTCATAAACTTTTCTTCAGAACCGACCCAATCGGGGACTACAAACCAAGTAGCAGAAACTTTTTGCGCGCTCAAAAAGGGCAATGCATATTCGTAAGCACCTCGCAGACCGTCATCAAAGGTAACACTAAGATTAATTGCTGGACTAAGGTGCGGTAAAATAATATTCCAAATTTTTTGAAAATAATCACCAGAGATATCCCAGACCCGTTTAGGATCTGGAAGAATATCATGAAAGACTAGATTGAGTTCGGGGATATTCATGGATTTAAATATGCTGCTTGAGTATTTATTGATATAAGCGAATTTAGTGTCAATTCCTATCCTCTATATTATAATACTTTAGAAATGCTCGAAATTACTTCATCGACAGAACTTAACCGACGGAAGCTCCCCTTCCCCTCTCTTAACAGTAAACCAGTGGCCATAGACCTAATCTGATCAGGAGTAATTTCTTTTCGTTTCTCAAATATACAGTCAAGCCTATTAAAAAGTTCCATTTTTGTTTCAACAAAATTAAATGCGTAAGCCTTATGGCGGAAGATATTCGAGGGCAGATAGGACCCATTCCAACTTACCATTGGCCTACCAAGTGCTATCGCCTCAAAGAGAGTAAGTGAAGTATTACTGACAACAACCCAAGACTGCTCAATATCGCTCTCCAATGCAATGTTTGTAGAAAATTTTAGAAAACTCTTTTCAGCAATCCTTGAAGGATTTATATCATTTGAAATTTCGGATGGATGCTGGCGAATATTTAAAATGCTGTGCTCTCTTGTTTGACAATACTCACTTAAATTTTCATAAAGTTGCAAATCTTGTTGTATATTTTGAAGGGCAAAAAGAATATTTTTACTATCTGCCACCGGTACTAAGTCACGTGCAAAAAAATCATCTAAGAACGGACAACCTGCCTCATATATAGCATCATCACATACCCCCACCTGTCGTAAGCGCTTCCTACCAGCAACACCTGATACTATAAATATTTCATCGGTATAATTAACAGGTATCCGAAGTGGCTCACTGCATTTGAATTCAAAGTACGGCGGAAGAATACAAATCGTATTAATGCCGTTGATACGAGCTCTTTCCCTGATTATCAATCCGTATTCAGAACCAGGAGACCATACAACTAATGAAGGAGAAATATCTAATAACTTCCTGTCGATTTCTCTTAATACAGAAGGAGAAATTAGAGCAAACTTCTCCCTATAACTACTTCGAGTCCCTGGAATAAATGACTCAAATAAAGGCAATAGTATTGGCTCTTCGCACTCTTCGCAATTTAAAGAAATGTCTAATTCCTTAAAATGACCACACCTGATATTTAATTTCTGAAGTCCTAGAAGAACATTACGAATCATTCTTTGTTCTGATTCATGATAGCCAACAAACAGTACCATACAATATCTATAATTCTAACTTAATACATAATCTAGAGAGAAGTTGACTAGTTCGAAGTGCTTCTTCAAGAATAACATCCTTCATTGCAAGATACAACGTAACATCTGCACCTCCGCCATAACGCAAAATGAAATCTTCAAGCATCCAAATCGGCGCTACATACTGTAACGTACTGTCTTCAATTCTAGTATTTATAATATCTGGATAATTAGAAAGAACTAGATCCTTACTTTTAAATCCACGATCCCATACTACTCCTCGATAAAAATGGAAAAGTTCATCAAGTGAATCAAACCTTACGTCTTCAAGTACACACAGACATATAGCTTGCGGAAATCTTTCCTCAAGTGCTAGCTTGAGTTGAAGGGTGTCGCAGAGAACTAAAACTAACGAAGCATCTGGCAGTGTCGTCAACAAATCAGAGCATTCTTCTTCTGAATCGGAAAATATCAATATGCTGCCTCTGAACTTAGAAACAACAGGAGATATTTTATCTATAAAGATAGACTCCATTGCAATACGTAATACTTGCGCCTTGCTCCAGACTCTATTTTCTTCGATGAAAAATATGCGATTACTTATAGCCTCCCAATAATCTTGGGCGAAGTTTTTTGATAAATATTTTTCTATCTGTGCCATCGGTAGATGCAACAACATTACTCTGCTCGCATTTACTTCTGCCAAATCATACTGAGCATGAGTGGAACTAGTATTAGTTAATTCTTTTAACTTTAACTTATCTGGACTTAAATAGTGTGCCGCTACGCTTTTCGGCATCAAACGCACTTCGCAACCGAATGCCCATGCGCGAAGGCACAATTCTGCGTCTTCTGCATTACCATAACCAACTAAATCTTGATCAAATCCCCCAATTCGAAAGTATAGCTCCTTCGATAGAATCATACCAGCCGCACCAACTATTGGAACTCGGTAAGGAACTGAGCAATCCTGTTTTAAGGGTAAGGGTATCGTATCCGGCTTTTCCCCCAGCTCCAACCTCCATCCGCCATATACTTCTGGACCTTCCAAGTCTATTCTACCATCAACATAACTTTTAAATCTATCGAAGTCCGTCTCATGAAAAATTGGAATGCCAAAAATAGAAAACGGGTAGTACTTATAAGTCGATAGGAACTGGCTTAGCATATCCTTTCTAAGACACACATGAGCATCAAGAAAAATAAAAAAATCTCCACTTGCTTCATTTGCACCTTTAGCTCGAGACTTTGCAACGCCAAGCCTACTTTCATTCCTAAAAACCTTACATTTTCTAAGCAACTCATCATCAAGAAGTTCAATAACGGGTTTTATGGAATGATCGTCTACAATAATAATCTCAAACGAATGTTCAGAGGATACACTGTAAAGATTTCGCAAGGTGATTTCTAGAGAATCAGATTCATCTTTTACTGGAATGATATACGAAACCTTTGGAATATTTATAATTTCTGGAAGATTCATATTTGGTCAAAAATTTGCGGAACCTGGTCTCTTAGATTTTTACTTTTAACTATAGGTATACGGTCTATTGTGTTTCCGCTAAAAGGCAATGAATGAATATGACTATCGGTATTAGATATTGTTTTATACTGAGACAAAATAGCACTAGACAATATCAATTCATTTATCTGCCCGTAAGGTGCAGCAAAATGATTGCAAGTATTATCATATTTTTGTTCCAAAATTTTCTTTGATTCCTTCATCTCGTATAAAACTTGCTCAGATGAAAGTTTACATAGATTCGGGTGTGATATCGTATGAGCCCCTATTATGTGATTTCTTTTAATTAAATCTTCTATCTGATCCCAAGAAAGAAACGGACAATATCTTTCTTCATCCGGAATTTTAATGTTATCAATGAAATTTGTTGTTATGAAAAATGTTGCGGAAATTTGATACTCCTCCATTAATCGCAATGAATTGTTAGAAATAATTCTTCCGTCATCAAATGTGATAGCACAGTATTTCTTAGTCGAATCTAAACTTCCCGAACTAATTTCATCAAGAGAACAAAACTTAAAACCCGAGCCAACAAGCGTTACTATATGCTTTTCAAATTCAGCTTCGGATATTACCCATTGAGAGTCAAATCCATCAGCTACGCCATGATAACACAGGACAGTTAACGACCCATTTATCTTGTCCATAAAATTACTGTCTAAATATTCAATTAAATTTAACTCCCTACTAAAGATCTGAATCTCCAAGACTGATATACCAGTTTTCCTGATCAAACATAACGTCTTCAGGAATCTCATTTGGCCAAACCTTACCCACTACGACGGTAATAGGTCTATCAGGGCAATATGTAAACCCGCTCAATTTCATGAACGATTCTTCATTTCCATTTTTTTTCACATAGCTTACAATGTTCCTGACACCCTCGTCTTTCAACTTGATCAAACTGTTTTGAAATGTTTCTAAAGCGGAAATTTCATTAACATATTCGATCTCGTAAATACGGAGCAAATCCGGACATGAATTCTTATACCCATATACTATGTAGGACTGAAGTGTGTTATCTTTAAAGCTCGCAAAGATACGAAATGTCGCATCATTTTTAGATGCATATCTCCATCTAAGATAATCAAAAGTTTTGGGGACATGAAGTTTTTTTTCTCTGCTTGATAAGGGTAGTTGCAACAGCATATCGTAGACTGAAATCTCCCGAAAATCAATGAAGGAAATAAATTTTCGATCCATCTTATCAAGGGAAAGTAGCCAATTTTCAAGCTTACAAATAATTTGATAGCCCAGTCTTCCGAGGCCAAGCTCAAGGCCCTTTCCTCCAGGAAAACCAAAAACAAAGCAGTATGATTCTCTAGATGCCAATGAAATGAGTAACGAATACATTTTTGATTGTATTCCCACACCTCTATGTTCTTCATGTATGCAATTGTCTAAAGCTTGAAGAGTCTTAAAAGACTTACCACCATAACAAATCTCATAAGGAACAGATGCAAAAGTACCCACAAGCAGATTTTGATAATAGGCAACAACTATAACTGATCTTAATACTGAATATGGGTGATCAAAAAATTTACTATTCGCCTCTTCTATGGTTCTTTGAGCGGAAAAAACTGTATTAAAAAGTTTATTTATCTCACCCATGTCTCCTGGCTCAAATTCTCTAATAGTATAAGGATCCATATACAACTACCTATTGTCCCATTTTGGCTTTAGGCCACAATATATATTCTGATAATTAAAGGACTCGGATTTATTAGTATAAACACTCCCTTTGTCCTTACAAGTCTATAAATTATAATTTTCCAAAACTAACAAGCATGTTTTCATGCATGAATACTGATTTATAAATTTAGTGAATATTTTTCTAGTAGGTATCATTTTAATGGTCGCTGAGAAATCTCTACAATTTAAATGCTTTTTCGTTAATATAATAAAGAGCCTTGAGCTCTACTTTATTACCACACTCCACAAACTATCGAAGCCTCAACCGCTGGAAGACCATGAGCAGGTTTTATATCGTTATAATTTATGAATTCGGTTTTTTCTAAGAGGGGGAGTTCCTTAGTTTTATCTTTAATTTAGACTACCGAGACCCCTAGTTCGGTCTAGATGCTTTACACTTTTTCTACACTTTTCCAATTTCAGATATTAACTTAATAATTGCAATTACTTAGAAATATTCCAAACAGAATATAGATATTCACTCTATGGCCAGGAGAGTGCCTTAAGCTCTCCATTTTCAATTAATTGATCTAGAAAAATTTCATTAATACAAGAAAAAAAGAACCCCACCCGAAACGATGGTAGGGCTCTTTCATAACACAAACTAATCTTCTGCCTCAACAACTTCCCGACCCACAGAGTGGTGGTATTGTTGCACTAAGAAACGAATATCAAACTTAGAAGCATTCTCTTCCCACGGAACCTCATCGAGCAGTCTCTCTACAAGTACGCTGCATGCGGGGATGATATCCTCTACCTTCATCTCTTCCCTAGCAGCAATATGGATCTCATTACTCACTGGCGATGTCATAACATGAACACTAATTAATCCATATAAGACTTCTAATGCCTTCTCCGCTCTCATGATCGTAGAGCAAATCTGAATCTCTAAGTCCCTCGGAATAGATGCCTTCTTTTTTATCATAAGAATGCGTAGCAAACTTCTTACGAGCATCTTCTTCAGATTAATATCATGATCGAACTCTGCCCCCCTCTCCATTTCCGCTCTTACTTGAGCAAACGTCGAGTAAAGTAAGTAAGTATCAGGATGAGTCGCACATTGAATTCTTTGTTTGGGCATACTTCTGTCGGTAATATTCGCCCAGATAGGCTCATCCAATCCCAAGTGCTGGCTTAACGGAACTAAATCTTCCAAATCCACCACGCCGAGAATAAGCCGATTAAAGTTCATTCTATTACCATCTTCAACCTTGCTGTCGCCCTGGTACTGAAGACGAAATGGCTTATCTTCAAAGTGGTCACCAATTATTTTCAACAAATCGCCTCGACTTGTTATGTTCAAAATCTTAAAAACTTCTGGCAACAAAAGCCTTACCTCAAAAAACATCTCCGCCTCCTCGCAAGAAAAAAACCAGAAACAACCTTACCCCTACCAAGGGGTGAGGCCCAATTCAATCATGGCCATTTAGCAATGATTGAAAAGGACCTACTTATCCATCTACTCAGATTAGAATTTTAAAGAACTAAAATTAAGTCTCTAGATATCCCATAACTAATTCATTATCAAACATACCATTTTCAAAGAATCTAAAGACTTATACTGCAATACACTCGTATCAGTGAAAATTCACGCACCTAGAAAAAGCAATAAAATTCACTGGTCGTACTTAATTATTTTTATTATAATGCAAATTCCAATGCCCAACAAACCCCTTATCATCATAGGACTTTTAATAACCCTCACAGGCTTTCTCTGGCCCATAATTTCTAAAATTCCCTTTGGGAAACTACCTGGGGATATTAGTGTAGAGAAGGAGAACTTTGGATTCTATTTTCCGGTTACTAGTTCAATCGTAGTATCAATATTGCTCACCTTACTTTTTAAGATTTTTAGCAACAAACCGTAATTTTTTTGCCAAATCTCTTTACTAAGTATCCTTTTTAGATACGATAGTTAATCAATTTAAGGTTTTTAAAATTGAATCTGAGTAGAAGAAATGCTTATTTCTTATTGTTCTTTGCTAACAGTTAAGACCAATGAGAAATGAGCGAGAGTAGAGAAGGTTTTTTTCTCTCGTAAATTTATCAGCGCTTTAAGAGGCACCTTAAATTGCTCTTCAGAAAGGAGTCTTGAGATGAGGGAATATATTATTAGTTTTTTTAAGCGCTTTTCTCCTAGGCGCTCCACGCAGGAAGACTATGTACCCTATGTTCAGATTCGCTGGCTTATTCGGCGAGACATGGATGAAGTTCTTCAAATCGAAGAGGAAAGTTTCGAGTTTCCGTGGACAGAGGAAGAATTCCTATGTTGCCTAAGGCAGCGAAACTGCATCGGAACGGTCGTAGAAGTTGACAATAAGATCGTAGGTTTCATGATCTACGAACTACATAAGTCTATGCTTCGCCTTCTAAACTTTGCTGTCCACCCTGAGATACGAAGAAGTGGTATTGGTACAAAGATGGTGCAAAGGCTCATCGACAAGCTTTCGCAGCAACGCCGGCGAGAAATTGTTCTAGAAATCAGGGAAACGAATGTTCCCGGACAGTTGTTCTTTGCAAGTATGGGGTTCCGAGCAGAGTTTGTACTGCGGAACCACTACGAGGACACAGAAGAAGACGCATATTATATGCGTTATGTGCTAGGAGATCAGGAAATAATCTCCTTCGTTTCAAGGCAGTCTAAAGCTGCTTAAAACATTAGGAAAGAGGCAACAGCTGGCACTTCAAACAAGCGAGGTTATGACACGGTAAGTCTACCTCGCTCTTTTTTTATTAACTCGAATAGATCCGACTATTTCCCTTGAAACTTTTCTGGGCGAAAAACTTGAAGGAGATCTAATATAGATTAGAGTAAGCGAAACAAAACCAACCCCTACGATGCCTGGCATAATAAATTCCGCAAAGGAATTTAGATCCGGAAAACCAAGAGTTTCTAAATAATCAAGACACGCACTCAAAATCGCTAACCCTAGCAATATTCCCCAGATTAAATAGAACTTATTTCTTTTACGCATAAAAATTACATTCAAGCGACAAACTTAATACTCTACTACAGAGACCTAAATTTAAATTAATGACAAAAATATAAAAACATTTACAAAAAAAAGAATTATCGCTGGAAGAGTTTCAAGTAAAGAATCTCTTATCTTTATCCTCACATAGATCGCACAAAGCATCATTAGAGCCAATCCTAGTGAAGCTAAGATTCCTATAATCGAACAACAAATACCACATAATACTCCTAATGCTCCTAGAATCTCTAAACATCCAGTAAGAACACGCATATGACTTAAGCCATAACGCTCGAATTCTGGGACTAACTTATCAGTAAAGACGCAAACGTATCCATAAAACAGAAAGGCTGAGAAAGACAGGAGTTGAGCAGTCAATAATATATGTGGCATATCCTTTTTAAAACTGATATAGGTAAACAATTGCAAATACTATCCCACACATAGGAGTATCTATAAACATGCAAAATATTCTCATACAATCTCTTCAGCTTATAATTGCTCTCGGACTTCTTAATGTTTGGTTGCTAAGATTTAGCAAAAAAACCGAGTACCGCGGGGGTGATGCAAGCAATTTAATAGAAGAATTTGCAGTTTATGGTCTGCCAGTTTGGTTTTGTTATCTTATTGGCTTTCTAAAAATCGGTTCAGCCGTAATGTTACTACTAGGACTTTGGATACCAGAATTAACTCTACCAGCATCCCTATTAGTAATAGCCCTTATGCTTGGAGCAGTCTCTATGCATGCTAAAGTAAAAGATCCAATCAAAAAGGCTCTACCTGCTGGGGCTATGTTATTAATGAGTGTCATTGTTTTTGCGGGTCATTTTTAATGCGTTGAGGGTTTGTCTCTAAAAGAATCACTCACCGAAAATTTGAATGCATTTGCAAATAATGTCTTCATTACAACGACTTAAATTTACATTAAAAATTTAATACTGTACAGAGACAGGCCCTTTTACAAATATTCATATTTGAAATATTGTCCTAATAAATTTGGATTGGGTAGAAGATATTTATAAACGCATCACATGGGAATAGTCCCGTGTGATGCGTTTCGGAAATTTAAGGTTTTACATTCCCTGCTGAAACGCTTTTACTTCTTGAGGATAAAGGAGATAAAGGATGAAGACGAAAATGGGCCTAGTAAAAGTGGTTACGGTTTTCATCTTTAGCACGATGGTTTTCAACAACCTCAGCGCACAGGTATTTGAAATTCCACCGGAAGCACTAGAGCAGGTAGATTTTGAGGGCATAGATGCTCCAACCGTGGAAGAGCTAAACATTGAACAAAAGAGAATATTCCTATTTGGAATTTCCCCTAAGCTCCAAGCACCTTACGAGGAGCTTGCGAAGGTGGATATCGATGCGGCTAATGAGCTAGTGGACAACTTACTTACAACAGCTTTAGAGTTGGTTGATGAAGACCATCGATTAAAAGAAAAAGTCGCGGAAGTTAAAGAAGGAAACGCAAAAATTCAACAAATCCTGGATGACCAGAATGAACTGATTAGGGAAGGCGAACGAAGCACTTCGCTAATTATTACTTTCGAAGGGTTTCTACTTGGCTTTAGAAAGCTTACTATCTTTGCTCTTGCAATGTTAATCGGGTTAACACCTATTTTTGTTCAAAGAAGGCAAGCTCGCTTAACCCTAACAAGGTATCCCGACTCTAAGATAGCCGAAAGACTTAGAGCTGAGAGATTTGAGGAATTAGGGCTAATCTTGAGATCAGAAAAAAACACTGGCAATTTCATGGAACTAGTGGGACTTGCCATGGGCAATTTGGGGTATGCTTGTTACTATGTGAAGAGCGCAAGGAATGCTTGCCTAAATAGTAGCACTTTAAAACCTGTCGAAAATGCTCTTAGCTTCATTTATCTATCTCTCGGCAGACTTGGAATTAATGCTATCGATCCAGAATGTTCAGCATTTAGTACATTAAGCGAAGCTCTAAAAAGCGAACGAGAAAGCCTAAAACAGCAGCGGGAATCAATCGCTCAGGAGAGGGAGAACCTAGAAAGCACAATTCAAAAAGAAATTGCTATAAGAACTCAAGACCTTAAAGTAAAGTGTGACATGCTTCAGTGCCTGAGCAAAACCTTAGATCAGTTGAAAAAAGAATTAAAAAGGCGCGAAGAATATGCAGAAACAGAGCTTAGTTTGGCCCGAGACGAAAAAACGGCAGCTCAATTAATGCTTGCTGATGCTGAGCTCAAACTAAGGAAAGGTAATGAGCTAATAGCACAAGGGCAAAACTTACTTGCCTCTTGCGCTGGTCTCAACGAAACTCGAAGCTAGCACAACAGCCTAACTCATAACCAACAAATGCTGGGGGACAAACTCCCCCAGCGCAAGGTTTCCAAACCGAAACGCATCAAAATTTTCCATTTTGCCAAGTCCCTCCTTTATACTATAAGCCATCCCATGAAACGCCTTATCAAAATCAGCCTACTAATCCTATCCATATCCTTAGTTTCTATATACTTCATCCTTCAAAGCAGCTGGGTCTATCTAAACTACATAATTCCAAGGATAGAAGGTTATACTGGTGCTAAAATTAAAATGGCCTCTCTTGATATAACGCCTTGGAGAGAGCTGACAATTAGGGATCTATTCATTGAAGACTCTAAAGGAGTAGTTAATAAAATTGGCGAGCTAAAATTACATTACCAATTCCTACCCATCTTCTCTAAGGAGATTTCAATAGATGAAATTTCAATAGAAAATTCAGCGCTTAATCTAAATTCCATTATTAATCTCTTCTCAGGCAAAAAGTCAGGCCCGGTAAAAAGATCCTCGAATGAACTCTATCCAGATATAGGATATAAAATAGCACTAAATAAACTCGCTCTTAAAAATGGAGAAATCACACTCACTTCTACAAGTCCAGAACAAGAAACGCCAAATACAATAAATATTAAAAATATTAATCTTGATGTAAAAGATTTCACTTCCGATAAAGGACTAAACCTAAATCTCAAGATTAATTCAAACTTCAATGAAATTAATGGAGCACTAAACAACATCAACCTTGAAGACGCTTCACTGGATCTAAAAGGCGAGCTTGCTTATTCAAACAACAAGCTAACATTTAAAGATTTAAATGTTACCGGAAAGGACACTAACTCTCCTAAATATGAAATACTAACAAATGGCGAAGTTTCTCTAAAAGAAAAAATTGAGTTCATAGGAGATTCACAATTAAAAGTAACTAAAGATGATTTATTACTCGGGGACTTAAATCACAAAGGTAGCTTACTTTTTAGCGATCATTCAACGGTTCTTGATGGCGAAATAAATTCATCCATCTTAGAACTTGATCAGCTCTTAGCCCTAATTCCAAGCAAAAAAGAACCTAATGGTACAGAAAACAAAGAATCAAATTTTATAGCAAACCTTAAGGTAAACCTGGCCAACTTTTCATATAAAAACATTAAACTCACCGAAGCTAGTTCAGATATACACTTTGGCGATAGTCTAATATCTGGTGAAAACTTGTTAATGAATATTAATAATGCGCCGCTCAAAGGATCCTTTATCCTAAGCACCATAGAGCCACTTTTTAAGCCAACCATAGACTTAGACATTAGAAACTTAGAACTTCATCCTATAGTAAAAGCTTTTAACGAAAAAGCTTCTGAAAATCTTTATGGCGATATTAAGCGACTCACATTTAGAATTAAAAACTCCTGGGAAGAGAAAGATAAAGGCTTAAAAGAAAGAGATGGTGACCTTAGAGCAACATTTACTAATTTAAAAATTCCTGCCTATCTTCAAGACACCCCGCCGATAAACTTACTATTTCTTCCAGTTAAAGCACTAGAGTATGTGAGCGATCAAGTAGGGGGTGCCTTCTTACCAGAGTCGATAAAGAAAACCACTGAAATAGTGGATACAGAAACACGCTCTGGGCAAATTGAGTTTAACGAAGCCCAAATTCAGGGTCTTATTAACGGAAAAGGAATTACCTTAAGTAATACAAAATTTAATAGCTACGTACTTCCCACGCTACACTTTAACGGCAACATAGATTTTAACGAAGACCTAAACCTCGCAATAGGCATAGAAGTATTAAAAGTTCCTATTCCACTTCCTGTCACCGGTTCACTTTCCCTACCCCTACCAGACCTAATAGGCTTTCTGCCAGCAATTGTTAAAAGCCTAGGTACTAGCTTTACAAATATATCAAGCATTCTTGATAGCGAAGAAGAGAAAGAAAAGGAATTTTTTGGGGATAAAGACTGATTCAAGCAAATTACTTTAGACACGGAATATTAATTT
>JBILFC010000231.1:0-4995 GCA_044351785.1 Bdellovibrionota bacterium | reverse complement strand
TTCAAAAAATAGATGAAGCGAAGACTAAAGAACTTTATGCAACATACTATGCATTTCGTTTAGTAAAAAATGGATCTCCTTTTAGGGATGCCTACAAAGAAACCGCAGAAGTACTCGAAAAAGGACTAATCGATATAGATGATTTAAAAACAGATTTTCTTGAGATTTCAAGCAGCCTTAAATCTGAACTTAGCGCTAGTTTATTAGACCTCGAAAATCTAAGCACCATTATCACCAAAAAGATTAATGATTTTAAAGATTTAGAGTTTTCTCTCTTCTCTTAAAGTCAGACTGACGATAGGCTATGTGAACTAATCAAACTATCAGGCCTTAGATTCATGGAGAAAAAACAAGACTGGAACTTTTTAGGATTTACTCTCCTAACTTGTTCATTGCTACTTTTAATAACCCTATTCCTTCCAGCACTTAGAGATATATATGTAATTTGCAATACTGATGATGATTATTCTCATGGTTTACTTCTTCCATTTATCATCGGTTACTTATACTGGGACAGGAAAGAGGAGATAAGAGACTTTTATGAGAAAGTCACCCCTGCGAAACTGCCATCAACGATAATATCTCTATTGCTATTAATCTTTGGACTATTTGGACATCTCTTAGGTCTCACTTCGAATTTGTCTTATTTTTCTTGGCTAGCATTCTTCCCTACTACACTTGGGATCATAGGTTTAAGTTTTAACTTTAAATTTATGATCCAAACGGCAGGACCGTTTCTTCTTTTAATTATGGCTAAGCCACTTCCGGATTCAGTTGTAGTAAGAATATTCTGGCCCCTTCAGGTACTCGCAGCAAAAATTGGCGCTTGGACCTTATCAGTACTTGGCGTACCTGTATATTTATCAGGAAATGTTATTGAGATTCCTACGATGAAGTTAATGGTTGAAGAAGCTTGTAGCGGTATGAGGTCTGTAATGGCTCTTCTTACTTTAGCCTTCATAATGATCTTTTTAAATAAGTTAAAGCCTTTCTATAAAGTGCTACTGGTTTTAATTTCTTTACTTTTAGCGATCACTTTAAACGTCTTTAGAGTTGCAATGACCGGAGTACTAGCACACTTCTACGATCCAGAAGCAGCTCAAGGATTCTTTCATACATTCTCTGGACTAATAGTATTTATAGTCGGACTTCCTGCTATCTACGCAGCAACCGCTCTACTCGCTAAAAGGAGCCAAGGCTAATATGTTCAATCACTACCTGAAAATTAATAGAATTGGCGCTCTAATTACAGTTGCTATTTTGTTGACTTTTACGCTTACTATTCAAAGTATTGTACAAAGCAATAAGACCTCAAAAATTACGACTCTTAACTTTTCAAATTTCCCAAAAACTCTTGGCCAATGGAAAGGTGAAGACAGCATAGACATGGATAAGCGTTCATTAGATGTATTGCAATTGTCATCTTACATCAGAAGAGTTTATACTCATCCAAGTGGGGCATCTGTTTTTTTATACATAGGGTACTGGGATAAACAGTCTGGAGAATATCAAGCGGCTAAACATTCCCCAGCTCTTTGCCTTCCGTCTAATGGATGGATTACGACGAACCTTTCTTCCAACATTCTAGATGCAGATGAATTTAAAACTCAATCATCTATAGAAGCTAGAAGAATTATTGGAGAGAAGAACAGAAATAAAGAATTATTTTATTACTGGTTCTTCGCTGGTAAGGATTATTATTCTAGTGAATGGTACGCCCTTATTAAATTGTCCTTAGAAAATATTCTTTATGGTAGGAGTGATGGAGGGATAGTTGAAATTAGCGCGCCTTTTCTAGGGAATAGTACCCCAGATAAAGCCGACGAAACTATTAGATTATTTCTTAAGGACTTGGCTCCTTACGTAGATAGTCAGATTAATACTCCAAGCTCCTAAAATTATTAAACTTTTTATCAGTAAGAAATATGCCCCTTCAAGCGTCCTTCTTTTTGTATTAGAGTAGCTCAAATTTTCTTTTAATAGGTAAAAATATGTTTGATTCCGCAGCTGAACCATATGTAACAACTAAACTTGATGCCGCAATTGGTTGGTGCAGAAAGTATTCTTTATTTTCCTACCCATTCGTAACTGCTTGTTGCGGAATGGAATTCATGTCCGTAAGTTGTTCTCACTATGATACTGATAGGTTCGGTGCGGCACTTCCAAGATTTACACCCCGTCAAGCGGACCTTCTTTGGGTGGTTGGAACAATCACACACAAACAAGCTCCTGTGCTAAAAAGAATTTACGAACAAATGGCAGAACCTAAATGGGTAATTGCATTCGGTGCCTGTGCTTCTTCCGGTGGATTCTATGATAACTATGCAACTGTTGCAGGAGTAGATAAAATTATCCCTGTTGATATGTACATACCTGGATGCCCTCCAAGACCAGAGACCATCCTTGATGCTCTGATTAAACTACAAAGAGACATTCACAGAAGTTACCAGCCAGTACTAGATGGTGATGAGACTGATAGACAGGATGTGCTTACGCAGTACGCGCCGAGGGTTGAGGGGTAGGTTGACTTCTCCCCCCAACACCTTAAACCTTGCACCATACCTAGACTTCGCATTAGAACTTATAAAACTATCTAGGGAAAATCTTCTAGATTACTACGATCAGAATCAGTCCAAACAGAGTCTGGGAACAACTCTCAAGAAAGACAAATCCCCTGTCACTGAACTGGATAAATCAACTGAACAAGTTATTAGAGATGCAATTAAAAATAAATATCCAGAACACGGAGTTGTTGGAGAAGAGCTTGGAATATACAATCAAGACTCTCCCTTTCTCTGGATTATAGATCCAATCGACGGGACACAAGACATAATCAATAACATACCGACATTCGGTACTCTAATCGGCCTTAGGATTAAAGATCCTTCTCTACTTTCAGAAAACAGTTCTATATATGAGAAATATTACGGAACAGCAGTACTTGGAATCATAGATCATCCAGCATTAAAAACTATGATCTATGGAATGAAAGATAGTGGAGCCTACCAGCTTAACTACCCTAATGAATACAATTTAAGAAAGGCTAAAAAGCTACCAACACTAAACCAACTAGAAACATCCACTTCCTTAGGACCACTAGACATAATAACCATAAGTGCCCCAGATATCGCGGAAAGAACCAATGATCTAGATCAATTCATCAACCTCCCTAAATACCACAAGTCCATAAGAGTGCTATACAACTGCTATGCTCACACTCTTACCTTACAAAATTCTACCGTCGCAAGCCTTGAACACGCTCTAAACATATGGGACTTCACCCCAATAGAAGTATTAACGAAAGAGGTAGGTGGGGAATATAGAATTACTAAAACTAACTTTAAGACCGAAGAACCTGAAGATTTTAAGTTTTATTGCAATGTTTTGTTTGGAGTTCGGGATGCGGTTGAGATGATTGGTGCATTTCTTAAAGAATAAAAGTCCACTTCGCTAAGGAATATAAAAAATTCAAACAAGTTGGACCTACATAAGTCTTTCCATTCCCTCATCCCCTAACCCATTCGACAAGCTCAGAGCAGGCCTCTTCTCCCATAGGTAGAAGGGGAATAATCTTTTACCCCTCTGCCATCTGGGAGAGGGGCATGCCTTGAGTTCATCGAAAGGCAGGGGTGAGGGAATGCAACCAACAGCCATAAAATCACTAATATTTCAAAATTTCTAATATTTTCACTTCTAAAAAAGATCTACGCGTATTATACTGCGATATAACTTATACTTGAATATAAGCACCGTTAAGCAATAAAACTCAGCACTAAACAATAGAATATAAATCAATTTAAGCATGAAAAAATCAACACTTAACAATATTATACTGACACCCGGGGAAGTAATTAAAGAACTCCGAGAGAAAAAGGGATGGACTCAATCTATACTTTCTGAAATATCTGGAATGGCGGTAACCAACATCTCAAATCTAGAACGAGGTAAATCTAGACTTAGTGAAGACAGAGCCATAATACTTGCTGAATCCTTCGGAGTACATCCACAGTTTATATTATTTCCTAATGGTTTCAAGAGACCGGACTTAGAAGAAAAACTTAAGGACGTACGAAAAAGAAGAAAGAAAATAGAAGGGCAGATAGCTGCATGATCAGAATCTAATTCCCGATGGAACTCTTTTCTCCAACCATCAAGAAGACCCTCAGTGTTCTTTCACTCTAAAACCAGTATTCGTAACTTCCTTAATTACCGTAGGGAATACAAATCTATGATCTCCAGAAGAAGATACTTTTCCTAAGCTGCCTTGATATTCCTTAAGATTCTCTAAATAGATATTAAAATCCTTCTTTTCTGCAATTGCCTCACTAAATAACTTAACTGCATCATAGCAATTTCCAGCGGAATAAATACTTTGTTCTGAAAATCGCTTACCGTAATTTTCATTAAATTCATTGGTTGGATTACTAATCTGAACATACCAACTTCCAACAAGTGCACCTTTTGAAGTTTTAAGTTCGTTTAAATCTTCAAAGATATCTAGCCCGAAAAGCGGTAGATTAATACCTGATTCTTTTACTTGTCTTGCAAAAATTCCAATTTGTCCTAAATTTAAATTCACAAACACCCCCTGCAAATCAGGATATTTTCTCAACCTATTTATCAAGGGCTTAAAATCTAGTTCATTAGGAAGCACTTCTTCACTTATTAAAATCTCTACTTTACTGTCTGTATTAATCTTTTCAAAATCATTCTTAGATTGAAGGGAGCCAGGATACTGCGCTGTTATAATTGCAATCTTTTTGTAGTCTAAACGAATTAATTCCTGGCGCAACTCCTTCACCATGTCTTCTGACCTTAGCCAGTACAAAAAATTAAATTTAGTATTCTTAACTACTACTGGATCAATGCTAGTTGAAATAAGCGTGATCTCATCCTTATTCGTCAAAGGAGAGATAGATAGATAGAGCTGAAGAATCCTCCCATGTTAGAATTGCTTGTGGTGGATTCTGCCATTTAAGCCTTTGGTAAATAGTT
>JBILFC010000230.1:0-5003 GCA_044351785.1 Bdellovibrionota bacterium | reverse complement strand
ATCTACATCTTGATACATAGTTTCTGCCCATGGACCAACCACTGTCCCAGGTACAGGCTCAGCATCCAAGCTACTTCCATATTTCTCTACAACTACCGTTCTACTTTCAGGAGCTGAACTCCATATTGTAGAACAAGCACTAGATGAGACTAACAGCAGAGATCCAATTATATATTTAATTTGCCTATTCATTTTCATACTTTTACGCCGCCTTTAATCCAGCTTTTAAATCTAGAGATCTACCACCAGCCTTAGGTGCCCCCATCTGGTCTCCTCTCTCCTTAAGAGCCTGATAATGCTCTTCCATTAAACGCCTTCTCCTAATAAGATCCTTCGCTCCAAATGGGGCAATATCCACAGCTCTCTTAAGGGCTTGAACAAAGTCTCCATCACACTCTTCTAAAAGAGCTGAGAATAATTGATTATCATCCCCGTTATTCGTAGATACCCAATAGAATGATGGCTCTGCTGGCAATACTAATGCCGCCTCCCCGATATCAGATAACAAGAAGAACTGAGACTCAACACCTTTAATCGTATGAAGCCTTGTTATTGTTTCTGCTTGCTGAGGATTTAAATTAAATGCCTGAGCTGTAATATGGAACTTAGAAGGATCCTGTCTCATAAAAATCTTATGAGAACTATTCTGAACAATCGCTTGCCCACCTTCACCAGCATAGAAGTCTTCACCAGATTGAGAAGCGGCGATCACTATACCTTTCCTCTTTCTATAAAGTCTAAATGCAGCCTCAACAACTCCTGAAGCAGTCTTACCAATAAGATCATGCGCCTCATCAAAAACAAGTAACTTTCTAGTATCTAACTCATCAGGCGTATTCATTACTTCATCCGCCCAGATCATAGCAACCTTTAAGAATACCCTTTGTAGATCAGGATTTCTACTTAATCCTTTTAGATCAAATACTATAAATCTTTCCTTAAGCTCTAATCTTCCAGCTCTATCGAAGAATCTAGCATAGGTTCCGTCCCCGTAATACTCTCTCATAAGAATCGCTAACTCTTGCCTCATGTGAAAGTGAACTTCTGTTTCATTAGGACGTGGTGGCTCTTTTAGAACTTTAACCACATCTCTTAATAAAAACTCCCTTTCTCTATCACCATGACGATATCTATAATGAGACTCCATTAGAGATTCAATTATTTCATTTCTCTGAATTCTACTTAAAGTCTTATCCTTTTCAGTACCCATATCTGCAATAATATCTACGCAGATATCAAATAGATCTTTAAAATCTTCATTCGTTCTATCTGGATCCATTTCACCAAGTCTCGCTAAGAAGTTCATCGCAGGAGCTCTGGCAGGTGTCGCTTGATATATTCTTCCACCGAATAATTTAGCCACTCTATCAAATCCACATGGGAGATTAGGCATACCCTTATCAAAAATAAAGGTAATAGGATCTCTTACTTCCTTAGTACCATCTGACTTCTCAGCATAGTGACCTCTATTTAAAGTGATAAGGAAGAAACATAAAAGATAACTCTTACCAGCCCCCGACACACCACTCATAATTACGTTAGGAGCTACGTTAGAATCATAAAGATCAAAGTTGACTAACTCTCTATTCCATAAACTAGGAAGTACAAACAATGCATTCTCACTTCCAGACCAGTTACCCCATACAGGGAACAACCTAACAGCTCTAGAAGATGTAATCATAGAAGTCCAACCTGGACCATCTGTAGTAGGATCATAGGCTCCCGGAAGAGCATTCATAAATACACCAAGATCACTTATCATGTGACTCATTGCTCTAGCACCATTAAGTGCTGGGAACATTGCTAGAACTTCACTTGATGCCCTTCGAGCTTCATCAAGAGTATTAGTAATTTGTACGTGATGAGCACCTACCCTTACAACTTGAGATCGATTTGAATATAATTCTTCTCTAGCTTTTCTAATAGTATTAATCTGATGTAGCACTTTCTGGTTTGATCTTCCCCTCGCACCGAATTCTCTCAGACCTAATGTTTGGTCAAGTCGATCAAGTCTCTTCATCTGATCTTCTTGACTATCTTTAGAATAAGTTACAGTAAAGATCGATTCCATTGGTAAACTTTGAAGTGGGACCGTCATTAGAGGCAGAGCCTGCTTAGGAGGCTTAACCATACTTACCGTATGATAAACTCTACCATCTTTTTGTAAAAATCCATCCTCTGGATGGTATACCATTGTGTTAGATATCTGATTAGAAAGAATATCATCAGCATCATACTTAGGCACAGCACAAGCATTAAATCTGCCACGCTTAAACTTACCACCTTTAGTACTTCTTCTATTAAGAAGAGGATAAAGTAAATTAATTAGCCCCTGACCATCGATACGACTTGGATGCATACCTAAATCTCCAAGACGTGCAACTTTACCGTCTATTTCTCCTCGAAACTTTTCAACATATCGCTTATACTCTTCCATACGAGAAGTATCTACTTCCGGCCCCTTAGGACCATTAAATAAAGCTTTAAATGTATCTGCAATATCTTCTAGAGGAGATTTTTCCTTCCAAGGAGGATCGTATCTAAATGCTACAATCAGCTTTAGTCTTTTACATCTTCTTTCATACTGCTGGGACTTAGACATGTTTTTTACAAGTCTCACCCAACGCCTAGCCATCCACCCTGCAACTCCTTGGAGTGGATAGTCATATAGACATCTATCTAAAATATCTTGAACATCGAAAGTAGTAATCCAACTAAACTGACAACTAATTCTACAATCCATAGAGTCAACTAACTCTTGAATACCAGAGCATGTCTGAAAAGCTGCCGCATCTGAAATTGAAGTAAGAAGAACTGGTTTTAGCTGCCAGATAGACCACATCGAAGCATCGCCATGGACGAATACCCCGTGCTCGGAATCCCATTTAACGTATGGCAATAGATTATTAAACGTTGCTTCGTCTTTATAAAGTCTTTGCCTAGTTAAGCGAGTTATACTCATAAACCTTTCTCCAATAAAGTGTTACCTAAGTAGATTATTCTACTTAACCCCACTAGGAAGTGATGGTATCAACCTCTTATCGGCCAATCTAATAACTTTATCCTCGTGGCTTAATTCCAGAGGCATATTAGACTTAGCCTTAATCTCTCCTAAAATTTCTTCCACATTACCCTCCATGTGAACGCTTATTCTAGGACCTGAGGCACCAACGCTATTTTCCCAGCGATAACCCATAGTCTGGGCTAAAGCCTCAACTGCTTCATCTACGGTAACATCTTTTAATTCTACGAATACATCCGGCAACATTAAAGGCGCATCCGGCCTTGTTCTTGGCTTAACCGGTTCTGGCAAATGTGACCACATTAAACGGCTATAAACGGGCTGAGGAGCTTCTTGCCTGTATGCTGGCTGGTACTGAACAACTTTATAAATAGGAGCCCCTCCACAAGCCTCCAATAGCATGGAACATCCAAGTAAACCTCCTAATAGAATATTCGTTCTAGTCATTTCTTCTCCTAAATTCTATCAAGTTAAATACTACTTACTTTCTTTATAAACCCATGGAGTGGATCCACCATTCGCTCCGGAACCAAGATTCTCTGAAGAAGTCAAGGCACTTCCACTTTGAGTTAAATCCAATTGACGCTCAATTTCAAAAGCATCCGTAACAGCTGGTCTATCTGGTAAAACTCTTAAGTAATAATAGTGAGCAGGCACCAAATCACCAACAGCATTTAAGTGATCCGGAATCCACATTAAGCGAACTTCCGCCGGCTGAATCACAGGATAAGCTGGTTCTGGAGCTGAGGCCTTTCTATAAGTTCCTAGTACCTCGAGAGCATGTCTAGCATTTTCTGCCCCTTTTCCAGACCCTCCACCACCACCAATAGCATTTGTATTTCTTTCCCCGCCAAAGTCAGCAGCCACTTTATTCCCATCGGAATATGGATTTAAGTTATCCGCAATACTCCCTGCTGTTGAACACGCATTCAGTGAATATACACTCAAAGCTCCAATTAATGTTAAATATAATTTTCTATTCATAATCCCCTCCAATTACCCTATTAATCTGTACCTGAATATGCTGCATTAGTAATAAGTCCATCATCTAAAATTGCTACCTCAGCAGGAGCTGAAAATATAGCAACTGCTTCTCTTCCAGATAAAACTTCCACTACTGGCACTAATGACTCATATCTTCTTAAAAGCACTTGCCCAAGTCTATTAGAAGCATCTGTCACTGCTGATGCTGCTGCGAATTCAACGTCTGTACTCTGCAAGGTAAACCCAGGATTATTCTGTCCGTTATTAAATCCTTGCCCAAACACTTGCGTATTCCTTTGTAATCTTTGCCCAACTGCAGCTACCCCACTAATTACCGCTGTTGCCATAATTAATCGTCCTAACTTATCTTCTAACTTTCCTTGCATTCCCCGAACTCCATCCTCACCAACGATCCAACCATCAACTTCTATGACGGACCTTCTTCCAGAAGGGTGCCTTAGAGATAACTGAGTAAGTCTGAACAATGCTCTTGAATCAGATTCAGATCCTTGAGCTGCCGCTATAATCCTACCTTCTCCTAAGTTAAGAGATGATCCGTCTGGCCCTGTAATATCTCCCCCAAGTTGGAATACCACTGGATATGGAGTTCCATCTGTAGGAGCGTTAACTCCGGTTAATAGTAGTACTGGCACAGAATCTCCAGGCGCAATTACACTTACAAGTAATGGCTTAGGAGGCTCTGGTCTTCCCGCAGGTTCTTTTTCATCAAACCATTCAGCTTGAAGCTCATCCGGCCCTTGAACTGGCTGAGGTGGAGTAATTCCTACATCAGAGTTACCTCTATTTAATGCATCTGCCATCTTATCTAGATCTCTCTGAACTTGTTCAACCTTATCAGTGATAGTTTCAAAGATGCCTGCTGTTTGCTGTCTAAAATTCTGTGCATCCTTTTCTGTCCTGTTTAACTGCGCACTCATCTCTGCACTTTGCTTCTTCCCAGATTCGATATCATTCTTAAAAGCAATAATTAAATCGG
>JBILFC010000229.1:0-5030 GCA_044351785.1 Bdellovibrionota bacterium | reverse complement strand
CTACTGATGATGCTAAAGGCTGAAGATAACCGTAACTGATCAGAATCCCCACGAACGTTCCTACAAGTGCCGCAGCAACGTGGTGACCAATCTCACTAGGAGGTCCATCGATGTGCTGCATCGTGATAATAATACCCAAAACCGCAGCAACGATCCCTAGACCAGGCATCGCATCCCCTACTTTATTTAATAAGGCAGGTATCACCGCCATTTCTTTATGATGAGTATCAATTTCCGTCTCCATCAATTTATCTAAATCGAAGGCATTCACTACACCATCTACAAATAGCCTTAGAGACCCTACCAATAGATCCATCGCATGATGATCATGAGCAATCTTAGGAAACTTATTAAATCTTTCACTAGAATGAGGATCAGCTAAATCCTTTTCAATTCCAAGCACGCCCTCTTTTCTAATTACGTTGAATATCGTTAGAAGTAATCCCATTAACTCTAAATAAGTACTCTTATTAATACCACTACCCTTAAGAGCCGCTTGAGGTATCGCCTTAAGAATTTTAGAAAAAACTGAGAATGGGGCATACCCGATTAGAGCGCCTATACCTGCGCCACCGATAACGACAAACTCTGAAGGTTGCATAAGAACCTCAAAGGGACCATGCGCCATCGCATATCCGCCGAATACCGAGCCAGTTACTACTAAAACGCTTACTATAAAGTTCATTTTAACCCTTTAAAATTCCATCTTAGGCAAAGCTCCAAAATACATCTTACCGGGGCTATACATTTTGAATATCGGTTAGGAACTAAATAGACTTGAACCCAGTTTTACATATTTCCTATTGTTTCCATGTAGTTAAGGACGCTGATTCTTAGAATTTTCTTTGCTAATTACCAAATCTTTGGGAAACTAAAAGGACTTAGTAAGTATCGAATATAATATAAGTTAAATTGAATGTTTTTAAGAGGATAAATAAGATGAATGCTACCTTGTCACTACCAAACGGAACTACCATCGAACTTCCAGTAGTAGAAGGAACAGAACAAGAACTTGCGATTGATATCAGTGAGCTTAGAGCGAAAACTGGCTACATCACTCTTGATGACGGATACGGAAATACTGGCTCATGTAAAAGTTCAATTACATTCATCGATGGGGACAAAGGAATTCTTAGATACAGAGGTTACCCAATTGAAGAACTTGCTGCAAAATCTTCCTTCATCGAAACTAGCTATCTTTTAATCTACGGCCATCTACCTTCAGAAACAGAACTGAATACATTTTCAAGAGAACTCACTCAACATACACTTATTCATGAAGACATGAAACGGTTCTATGATGGATTCCCGAGAGATGCACATCCAATGGCTATCTTAGCCTCTGTTGTCTCTGCTTGCTATACATTCTATCAAGCATGGGATGATCCGAAAAATAAAGAAGAACAACATTTAGGAATAATAAGATTAATGGCTAAGCTTCCTACGATGGCAGCATTTGCTTATAAAAAATCAATAGGTCAGCCGTTTATCTATCCTAATAATAGTCTTTCATACTCAGCTAATTTCTTGAACATGATGTTCGCTACACCTGCTGAAGATTATTACTTAGATCCTGATATTGTTAGCGCACTTGATTTACTTTTAATTCTTCACGCGGATCATGAACAGAACTGCTCTACTTCAACTGTAAGATTAGTTGGAAGTAGTTTGTCTAATTTGTATTCTTGTGTTTCAGCTGGAATATCTGCACTATGGGGTTCTAGACACGGAGGAGCTAACCAAAGTGTTATTGAAATGCTTAATGAAATCGTAGAAGATGGTGGAGATGTTAAAAAGTACGTTGAAAGAGCTAAGTCGAAGGATTCTAAAGCTAGACTAATGGGCTTCGGACATAGAGTTTATAAAAACTATGACCCTAGAGCTACGATCCTAAAGGAAGCTTGCCATAAAGTTCTTAAAAAAATACCAATGAAGAATCAGCTTCTTGATGTCGCAAGTGAACTTGAAAGCATTGCTTTAAGTGATGAATATTTCGTTTCAAGAAAATTATATCCGAATGTGGATTTTTATAGCGGTATTATTTATTCCGCTCTCGGCATCCCAGTGAACGGATTTACAGCGATGTTTGCACTTGGACGATTACCAGGCTGGATTGCTCAGTGGAGAGAGATGATTAACGATCCAGGAAATAGAATTGGTAGACCAAGACAAATTTATACAGGTGCTACAGAAAGACCGTATGTTGCAATGAAGGACAGAAAGTAGGGTAAAACCTACTCTGGCTTGGGAGTATTAATAGCAAAAGGCTTTTCCTTCCCGCCCTTATTTAATCCCATATTCTTCCATTTGTCATTCATTTCATCTTTCTTAGCTTGAATGCAAATGGGAAGTTTCCAGTTCTCTGGAGGAGCACAATCTACATAGGACACATTATTGCCAGACAATGCTGCTGCTGAGATGGCATTTGCTTTAGAAGCCATCCAAGAGCCTATTCCTCCACTCTCTCTAATCTGACTTTCATTTGAGTTGTAAATTAAAACTAGAATAAAAATTAAAAAAGCTAAGGAACCCGCATAAACAATAAACTCTTGCTTTTTTCTTTCTCTTTCAACAGCCTCTTGATTAAGACGTAATAATTCTTCCCGTTCTTTTCTGATAACGGCATCTTTCTCTGCTTGAAGCTTCGCTTCAAGTTTCTTAAATGCTTCTACTAAATTTGGATCCATTTCAATTTGACAATACGTACCCGAAAGTGAATACCTACCTATTTCTATAGGTCTGATCGGCAAGAAAGAATAAAAACTTAAATTTTAAAGGTATTTATAGACCAGCTATCTCAACTCGAGTCCCATGCCTTAGTACCTGGAATACATCACTAGAAAAAATCTCTAAACAACTCAATTTATTACCAAATACAAGACCCGTATCAATTCCTATCTTATAGGGCCTATGGTCGAATATCTCCCGATGAGGAGTGTGACCAAATATAATATTAGATCCAAACCCATGAGACGCTGCTAGAAATGGCTCTCTAATCCAGAACACATCCTCTCCTATCTGTTTCTCAAGGGCTCGAGTAGGATTAAGTCCCGCATGAACTAAAATTGTATCTTCAACTTGCAGAATACTCTCTAAAGAACAGAAAAAATTAAAATGGCTTTCAGGAAGTAGTTGCATCATTTCAGCAGGGGAAGAGAATACAGAGATACCATAACTCTGAATAGTTTCTAAACCTCCATTATACAAGAACGCATTGCCTAAATTTCCTCCGTAACCGAGAAAATCCATTAACATGTCTTCATGATTACCCTTAAGAAATCGGGTATTGGGGTACTGAGATTTAAATCCGACTAAAAGATCGATAACAGCCCTACTATCTGGCCCCCTGTCTATATAATCCCCAAGGCACACGACTAAATCGTTTGAAGATAAATTTTGTTCTTTGATTAGGAAATTTAAAAGGACTTCTAACTCAGAGGCGCAACCATGAATGTCACCAATGACAAAACACCTTTCACCTTTAGCCTGAGTAATCTCGATCATTAAAACCCTAAATTAAGCTCGCAAAAAAACAATGTGCAACAAATATACCTTATAATCGATATCGGTTTCTGACAATTTTAACTAAAACAGATTAAAGAAAAACTATCTAACTGCTCTTTCAAGCGCTGATAATTGCTCAACTCTGACTTGAACTAGCTTCTTAACGCTTCTGCGTCTGTTCTTAGTCTTTTTAGCGATTTTCCAGTTTCTAACTGCTTTTGTAATCTTGGTAGGGGAAGCCATGCTAAAGCTCTGTAATTATAAATCAAATATTAAAACACCCCATGAATCTTATAAAGTTCTAAGAGTTTATGGGATAAACTGAGGTGTACTTAATACTTATGAAGATGAAAGTCAACTCAATTGGACAGTAAAAACGTGGTGATTAGGATACGGGCGACCGCAAGGGTCGCCCCTACAGATCAGAAATCTATATAGAAACGCCGAACCACCCTTTTCAATATCTAACCACAATCCGCTGATCTCCGTAGGGGTAGGGTTTACCCCTACCCGCCTATAACCCCTCTGCCACCTTGTCTATAAATTCCTCAGTCCCCAAAGTAACCGGACTGGGGTGTGACGTAATTAATGACAAATCTTTAGTCATAAATCCATTTTCCACAGTTTCAATAACTCTCCGCTCTAGCTTTTTAGCAAATTCCACCACCTCAGGACTTCCATCCAACTCTCCTCTCTTCATAATAGCGCCCGTCCAAGCAAAAATTGATGCAATTGAATTAGTTGAAGTTTTCTCACCCTTAAGATGATTATAATAATGCCTTCTCACAGTACCGTGAGCTGCTTCATATTCATACTTCCCATCAGGAGATACAAGCACAGACGTCATTAATCCTAAGGACCCAAAACCGGAAGCCACAAGATCTGAAATTACATCCCCGTCATAATTCATAAGAGCAAGTAACATCCCACCCTCATGCTTCATTAACTGCGCTACTGCATCATCGATTAAAAAATATTTAAACTCGACACCAGCTGCTTTGATTTCAGAAGTTTTCTTTTCTACAGTCTCTTCAAAAATCTTCCTAAACATAGCATGGTATATTTTAGAAATGGTATCCTTTGAAGCGAACCATAAATCTGTCTTCTCTGCGATTGCAAGATTAACACAAGACAATGCAAAGGACCGAATCGAAGCCTCGGTATTATGCATTCCCATAACTACCCCAGCACCATCAAATTCGTGAAGTTTCTTGCTAACAACCTCTCCTTCTTCTGAAGTGTAAACTAATTCAACCTTCCCCGCCTTAGGTATTTCCATCTCCACACCCTTATAGATATCCCCGTAAGCATGTCTTCCAATAGTAATAGGTTTTTTCCAAGATCTAACAGCTGGCGGTATATTTGATATTATAATTGGCTTTCTAAAAACTGTTCCATCAAGCACGCTTCTAATTGTACCATTAGGACTTGGCCATGCTTTCTTTAATCCATACTCTTCTATTCTTTCTTTATCAGGTGTGATCGTTGCACACTTAACACCTACGCCGAACTCTTTAATTGCTAAA
>JBILFC010000048.1:0-15097 GCA_044351785.1 Bdellovibrionota bacterium | reverse complement strand
TACAAGCTAAAAGTGCTCTTGTTGATTCTATTACTTTGATCTTACAAATAGAGAGATATCCTATAATACTAGCCTCACCTAGTCTGAAAGGTAGGATTTCCATGACAGCATTCCTGACTGATAAGGCGAGAACTAAATTCAAGAACGAAATTGCCTCTTTATCATTGTCTTGTCTTAAGAACATTTTAAAACGATATGTTCTAAGTATTAGACCGGAGAATGAAATGCAAGTGAAGGTAACTAGTGCTGGTATCGAAAGGTTACTTAGGTATGAAGAGATGGTAGTAATTGAAACCTGAGAGATTAATATCAATATAAGACTGCTCGATATTAATAACGCAAAAAGTTTAAGTAGATGGCTTCGTGATGAACTTGTCATGCTGCTTTTAGTTAATCGTTTTGCTTTAAGCAGTCACTTAGTTTAGTAATTAGGTGCGTGATTCCTTGTGTGGACTGAGACGCATCTTCTTCAAATTGGGCTAATGCTCTAGAGAGTTTTGATAGCTTATCAAGAGCGATGCTTGAATCCTTCGCGACATCTATGAGGTGTGAGTCTCCAGTATGATTTATTTCCTCTAGGGTACCTTTAAATACGGTTTCAATATTCCTGAGCGAATGTCCTATCTCTCCTAGGGCTTCTATCAATGTCAAGGTAGTGTCTTTCATAACTATAACCTACTACTTTTTAAAGAATCCTAAAATATCAAATAACTTAAGAAGTCCTAGGTCTTTCAAAAAATATCGGAATCATGTATGCCCCAAGCTTCGTATTGGAAGAAAATAAATCTAAAATAGAGAATATTCCAAAACTCAAGATTTTAAAATGAATGGAGTAGATTGATGTTGCATATTCATGCTAAGTGGATGGATGATGGGATGATCTTATGGTCGACTGAAGAGCCTCTAACGGGAGACTCGTTCAGTGCTGAGATTAAATACTTACCTTCCTTATTTAAGTTGTTCGATGAGATTTTTAGTTCTCAAGATCTGTTCTCCTATCATTCAGGTGTTCTAAATTTAAAGTTGCCCGATAGATCCGGCGCAATTATCGAGAATAAAGTAGAAAATGTGGTAGTGCTATCTGGTATGGCATTTGTGGATCTTTGTTCTTCCTTTAAGGATGAGCTTGGAGAGGCATTCATTTTCGGAGAGTCATTTGTTTATTGGTTGAATGCGTCTAAGTTTCTTCTTAAGTATTTATCAAGAGGGCTTTTTTACCCTAGCTTAAGAAGAAGAGGATTGAATATTGAATCTCGTTGGGAGTTATATTGGAAAGACCCTAATATCCAAGAATCCATAAGGGAATTTGCAAAGTCGATGCCCGGAATTGCTTCAAAGAGTTTGGGCGATGATAAAGAATCCCGTTTTTATTTAGAACAATTCCTAAAAATAGTTTCAGATTCAGTTATTCGCTCGTTCTTAAAAGGACATCAGTTTTTTGAAGATGACATATTAGATGTAGGTGGAACTAAGGCAGGTACAAAAGCGCGAAGAGTAGATAATTTATTAGGTCTTTGGGCTATGAGTTTATCCACGCAGCAGGCAGTGCTCCCACTTAGTGGGGTTGAGCAGGGGCTTTTAGAAAGTAAGGTATTGCAGTGGAATGAGGCGCTAAGATCAGAGTCTGATGATATGGAAGCCTTCATTCAGATTCGTATACAAGATGTAAATTTAGATAGTCCAGGTGAGGCATTTGAAAAGGATTGGTTGGCGGATATAGAGCTAGTCGATTCTAAGGGCAAGCCTATTCTTGTAGAGAGTTTTGAAAATCCTGCGGAATGGTATTTTCTATATTTAAAGCTTTTAGGGCAATGCTTAGATGTGAGTCGAGTTCTTAATAGATATTTGGCTATTGATTTCTCTAGTCCAGTAAAATTAAAAGTTGAAGATGCGCATAGATTGATCGCAAGTGAGACAAGAGAGTTAGATAAGATTAATGTAAAAGTCATTCCGCCAGCTACTTGGGCGAGTGTTCATGATGAAGTTAAGGTAATTTTTAAATTAACTTCAGAAGAAGCGGGGAAAGATCAGAGTCCTAGTGCTTTTTCATTGCAAAGCCTTGTAGATTTTTCTTGGAGCTTATCTATTGGGGATAAGGAATTTACCCTCGAAGAGTTTAGAAATCTTAGCGAGGGGGATAACTCCATTTTATACAAGGATGGCACTTGGCTCTCTTTTGATAAAGAGCTCATTAATCAGAAGATAAAGGATATCGAAGCGTCTCTACCGAACCGCCGTCTAAGTCTTTTTGAGGCTTTACGATTAGGGATGACTGGAATTGAAAGTAATGACCCAATAAAAATAGCGAGAATAGATGCTGAGGGCTGGATTAAGCAGGTTGTAGATTTTAGTACTAACTTTAATCCTATCGAAAATCTTCCCGATACTTTTAAGGGAGAACTTAGACCTTATCAGTTAGTTGGATTGTCTTGGTTATCTTTAATTTCAAAGATAGATATCGGCGGTTGTCTTGCGGATGACATGGGATTAGGTAAAACTATCCAAGTTTTGGCACTTCTTTCAATTGAAAAGCAAGAAGAGTTGGCATTAGAAAATCCCGTACACGCACCTAATTTATTAGTTGTTCCAATGTCAATATTAGGAAATTGGGAGGCAGAGACAAAGAAATTTGTTCCTAATCTTCGGGTATACACCCATCATGGCGCTCAAAGGTTAGCGGGTAATCAGTTCTTTGATGAGGTTTCAAAGGCGGATATTGTTTTAACGACTTATTCTATTCTTCATAGAGATTATAGATTGTTTAGAAAGCAGACTTGGAAGAGAATCATTCTGGATGAAGCTCAGAATATTAAGAATGTAGACGCTAAGCAAACTAAGGCTGTCAGGGCATTAATAGATGATATCGGAGATAAAAAAGGATCTGACCGAGGCGTTACGAGGATGCCACTTAGACTTGCGTTGACAGGGACTCCTCTTGAAAATAGACTTACTGAGCTTTGGTCAATTCTAGATTTTCTAAATCCTGGACTACTGGGAAGTATAGAAGATTTTAAGAAACGCTTTGTGTCTCAGATAGAGCGTTCTAGAGATTCTGAGCACGCAAAGCGTTTAGGTAAATTGGTTAGACCATTTATCTTGAGAAGAACTAAGTCTGACCCAGCAATTATCTCTGATCTTCCTGAGAAGATTGAAATGGAGAACGTTGTTCACTTAACTACTGAGCAAGCTAAGCTTTATCAGGCTACTTTAAATGACATGTTGCCTAAGCTTAAATCCTCTGAAGGACTTCATAGAAAGGGCATAGTCCTTTCAACGATCACTAAGCTTAAGCAAATTTGTGTTCATCCGGAACTTGTTCTGAAGAATGATGCACCACTGGGTGGAAGGTCTGGGAAGTTGGAATATTTAGAGGAGTTATTAGAAACTGTTATTGCTGAGGGTGATAGAGTGCTAATATTTACTCAGTTTGCGCAGTGGGGCTTTAAGTTGGCTCCTCATCTGCAATCTAAGTTGGATACTTATGTTCCATTTTTTCATGGTGGGTTAAGTCGAGTGGACCGAGAAAAAATAATAGCAGCTTTTCAGAAAGAGGATGGAGCTAAAATTCTAGTGTTGTCACTTAAGGCTGGGGGGTTTGGGCTTAATTTAACTTCCGCGAATCAGGTTGTGCATTTAGATCAGTGGTGGAACCCTGCTGTTCAAGCGCAAGCTACAGATAGGGCATATAGAATTGGTCAGAAGAGTCGAGTGCAAGTTAGAACTTTAATTTCCAAGGGTACTTTGGAGGAGAGGATAAATGAAATGCACAAGCAGAAAATGGAATTAACTGAGAATGTTGTTGGTGGTGCGAGGAATTCATTAACAGAACTAAGTGCTGAGGCATTAGAAGAATTGCTCAGTTTGCAAACAACTTCTTTAATTGATTAAGTTATGAAAAAAGATATTACCTGGTTAGCTGAAAGTTTCTATAATGCAATGTATCCATTGTGCACTGACGAGATTATCGCAGAAGCAAGTGAACATATTCAGCAAGGGCGGGTTGGTGAAGTTTTCGTAGAACATGGGAGAGTGTCAGCTCGATTTACTAATGAAACTAGAAGGACTGTAAGGGTTCTGGTTGTTGTAGATGAGTTGGCAGATGCTATTTGGTATAGATTTTATTCTGCCTTATCTGCTCATCCTTATGCACTTAGTAAGGTTTTGGCGTCTTCTATGCCCAGGGAATTTGCTTCAGTTTTTAGTGAGATAGGAGAGAGTTTAGTTCCTGATATTAGCACCTTAAAATTTAGTATTGATGATGAACCTTCAGATTTAAGTGATTCCAGAGTGCTTAGCGTCTTGGAGAAGTTTGTGGGGGATTTATTAGTAGATCCATATTTGTTGTGTAAGCTTCTTGGCCGCAGTCATTTTGATATTATCAAGGGATTAAAGGATTTGCTGATGGAGCAAGGCTTATTTAGTAAGCAGAATTCTAAAGAAGTTAAAACAAGAGTTATTGATAATGAGGTCTTATTTGTTGGTAGGCCTTTACCGGAAGAAATAGTAGTTAAGGCGGATGAGTTGCCCGCATCTCTTCTTAGGCGATTAGATTACTTGTTCCCTGATGCGAATAATGTTCAAGTGGATAAGAATCTAGAGCTTGCTTATGAGAGGGTTTCTCGTTTAGCGCAGTCTTTAGCAAGATTCATGTAGAGTATGAAAATCATTTCTTGGAATGTAAATGGTTTAAGGTCTGTTTTAGGGAAGGGTCTTTCTGATTTTATTCTTAAAGAAGAGCCTGAGATTCTTTGTATCCAAGAGATAAAATGCAATTTAGGCGAGTTCATGGAAGAAGAGTTCCGTAAGTTAGGATACTCTATTGCATATAATCCTGCCATAAAGCCTGGATATTCTGGAACTCTTACAGCCTGGAAAAATAATTTAGAGGTTGAGGTTATGGATCCCGGCGAAATTGCTCTGTCCGGAGTATTCTATGATGAGGGTAGGATTACTATAGTTAAAGTCGGTGATTATAAGATCATTAACTTTTATGTTCCATCTGGCACTTCTTCCGAAGATAGACATGATCTAAAGCTAAAATTTTTAGAAGAATTTAAATCTCATCTTGATGGTCTTACCGAATCTAATTTAATAGTATGTGGGGATTTCAATGTTTGTCATAAAGAAATAGATATTCATCATCCGGTAGAAGCTAGAAAAAGAAATCTTTCTGGTTTTAGAGATGATGAGAGAGAAAAGCTCTCGAATATTATCGGAGAGCATCTTGTTGATATTTATAGAGAACATAATCCAGAGACCCAAGAATTTTCTTGGTGGAGTTATAGGGCAGGATCAAGAAAGAAGAATTTAGGATGGAGAATAGATTATTTTTTAGTTTCTAAGCCTGTAGCCCCTAAGATAGGTAGGGCAAGGATATTAACTGAGGTTGCAGGGTCCGATCATCGTCCGTTGATGGTGAGCTTAGGGTAGTTCCTAAAAATCCGAGCGCGTAGGAAGTTTTCTCCTTTCTGAAAAACCGCGCCGGATTAATTTTCATTGGTCCTCCTCAATTTTGTCTGCAAAGAGGATAGATCCTAAGCGATTGATGTGCAAGATGAAGCGCTCTCCTTTTTCAATTCTTTCCCATTCCATAGCGGGGAAAAGCTTTCTTCGTTCTATGAGATTTTCATCTTCAAAAACTATACAGTACTGCTCTATCTCCCCAGCGATGCGTTGAGTACTTTCTAGTTGAAGGATAGGAAAACTTGGGTTTTTACCTGTGCCTTCTTTTTCCTTGGTGTCATCGTAGACCCAGTCTTCATACTGATATGTACACCAGGTATCGTAGATGGGCTTATCTTCGATAATCTCCACTTCTTCCATGATTTCCTTGGTGTATCCGTTTTCAAGGTTTTCTTCTTCACTTTTTACCCACTCAGTTCCAACAACAACTGGCTCTGTGTCTCGTTGTTTATTGGTGCGCCTGATTACGCGAGCATTGAAGGGTACGTTATCTTCCCATGCCTCAGATGTGATAGTTCTTTCTTCCTCGATTTCATATCCCAATTTCCATTCGTGATTTACCACGACTGCTTTTACGGAATTAGTTTCGAGTAATAGAAACCATACGAGGTAGGAAAACAGGGCAAATAAGCATAGCATCCCAATAATTGGGATTACCTGAAGCTGTTCCCGTGCTTTCAGTGGCAGTATAGGCTCTTGTTCAAGCTTACTACCCCTTTTAGTGTCATCTGCTTCTATTGGATTCCCACAGCTCACGCAATGATGTGCGTCTGCTGGATTATCCGTTCCACAGCTTGAGCAAGTTCTGTCTGGACCCGCTAACGCTCTAGCAACTTCCGCGGGCGCTGACACAACTGGACTGGTCGAAGGGTCGAAGTCAAACTTCTCCCCATCATTTTCTGAGCGTGGATTTCCACAACTCTCGCATCTATTATTGGGACCAGGGTTAATTGTTTGGCATGATGTGCATGTCCAAGTGTTTTCCCGAATGACGATTCTTTTTCGTCCCGTGTTTCGTCTTCTTGTCATCGTAGTCTCCTACCTGATTGTGTCAAATGTGCATCCCCACAAACTACAAACATGTAGCCTGTAGAGATGCACACTTAAACAAAAGTAAGAGAACTAAAACCTTTTTACTTCCTACGCTGACTCGATCTCAAGACTCATCCTCAGATCGAATCAATGCCTATTCAATTCTACCCATTTATAAATTTCGTAAATAGCATAGCAAAAATTTAAGGATTAATCTTGTTGAGCCATAATAATTTTAAACGCCTGATATTATTGTGTATTGCCATGCTTTGTAGTGAGTTTAATACTAGCCTATAATAAAGAAAAGCACGCCCTTTGGATTTTCATGATTCGAGAATCTTGAAAACCTTCAGAGCGTACCTTTCTTAAAGTTCAGACTGCGGTTCACGAATTTACTTGGAACTGACTTTTCAGTTCATTGATCAGTTCGCTCCGCGTAGTATGAGACGCAATGCGAACCGATTTATCGGTTGTGGTAAAAAGAGAATGAATATGTATTGCGCGTCCCGAAGGCTGAACGCGAATTTCTCTAATCACCTTGAGTACCATGCGTCGGGTTGTTTCTGCCGCATCGATGATGATGCAGCAAGGCCGACAATTCTGCGTAACTTCCTGAAGTGCGTTTAGCGAAACTGCTCGCACTTCCAGAGCAGCGCCGAAAGTCTCTCTAAGATAGCTAGTAGTTGCAACGAAATCGTCGCCACCGCACACAAGTACAGTGGTTCCCGTCAAAGCCTTCTTTGCCGCTTGGAAATCTCTCTCCGAGAGCACTCTTGGTTCGTAGCGATTCCTTTTTTTGGGTCGGCCGCGCCTTACGTACAAATTGTCATACCAGTAGCGCAATTTCCAAGGATTCAATCCCAGCGCTTTGGCTACGAAGTCAATTGAATAATTCACCATCGCAATTTTCTTTCCTGAAACGTTTTTTCTGTTTTGTGGGCATCACATTGATGCCCTATTCTGTGTACCCTTAAAAAAAAATCTTAAGGGTACACAGAAAAGATTAATAAAACCTTATTTATCCAAAGGGAGTGCACTATTCGGTAAGAGTACCCAATTTAATTTTTAAAAGAGCGGTGCTTGGCACTAATATGCTTAGGGAGTCACTACTAGGCTTTGCATTCTATATCCCTTATTGACAGTGAAGGGTAAAAGATTGCATAAAATGTTAAGTGGTTGTAATTATTATATTAGCATCCCCCATTCAACTCCTTTTCAATCATTTCTTTTTCACATTCTTGATATCTTTTTTCTGCTTTACTTCTATCAGTGGGGGACCTCTCATCTATGCCTAACGTATAATAAATATTGTTCTTCCATATCCGAGACACGATTGAAATCAAGGGCAGTTTATTTGCAAACAACTCGATTTTTTCTTTATTGTTTGATAACTCATTTTGATGTTTAGCTGCGATTCGATTCCAGTCAGCTGCATTGTTAGAGTTTATGGCAGGTGAGTTGAAGGTATATCGTGGAACATCTGGCAATGATCCTGTCTCTCCGTCAGTCCACTTTCCATAAATTAACAATTTTGGTTTAGTTCCGCCTAGAAAATTAAATATAATTCTATTATCTCCGTCACTCGAATTTAATTGATATTCTCCGTCGGTCGAACTTGCAAATCCTAGAAAGTCCATTATAGCAATCGCATCTTCTCCCTCAATGTCGAATTTCTTTTCGACTATGCCACATTCTCGTGCAGCATGAGCGATGCTAGGTATGAAGAACCATGAAGACAGTATTAGGAGGATGAAGCTACGCATAATGCTACAATACTTAGCAGATCTTTTAGGTTAATAACAGAGCTTAAGAATGGTGGTATGCTCGCATTTTTGCTCTGGTGGAAGGAGTCTGATTATCGCATGCCACTGTGAGTTTAGGGTAGAGAGAGTAATATCTTTACATCCAGAACCTTATCTATCGTTTCTTCTAGATATTTATTTTTCTTTGCGCCACTTGAACACATGAGTAATGTAAATACAGATCGTTTATAATTAAGGCTCTTACTCAGTACTCTTTTTTTCTTTTCTATGTTTTCTTTCTCGGTTTTCTCTAGGGTGTATTCTTTATTGTGATGCTTTAGTTCCAGTACGTAAACACCTGCTCCAGTTACGTCAATCAGTAGGTCTATTTCCGCGCTTTCTTCGTTTGGATCTTTGGAAATATATTTGAATTTGCTAACAGAGTAGTTTGCTTTTGCAAGGCCTACCTGATCTATTATCCTATCTATATGGTTCCAACAAAGATATTCAAAGGAGAACCCTGACCATGTGTTGTAAGAAGCTCCCTCAAGGACCGATTGCCAATTTGCGATTCTTTTTGTTTTACTAGTTTCTAGCCAAGTTAAATAGAAAAGACTAAAAAAGTCTTTTAATCTATACCTCTGAGAAGCTTTAGTAGATGTGCCGAAGGGTTGATACTTTTCAATAAAATCAGATTGCTCTAGATTGCTTAGGTATATTGTAAAATGGCTTCCGCTTTGTATTTTTGCCTTTTCTCTGATCTCTTTGTTAGTTAGTCCTTGGCGACTTTTGGAGAGCACTCTTACAATACGCATGTGCTCGTCAGCACTATTAAACAGAGAATAGTATAGTTCTTCGAATTCATCTTTCAGAACGCCGTTTTCATTGAGAAATAAATGGTTTACGATAGCGGGTAGGGATGTACCTCTCTTTATTTGATTCAAGTAAGCTGCGGTCCCACCCAAGATCATGTATAAACTGATAAGATCTTCTGTGGATAGATTTATATTTTTACTTTCTAGATATTCTTTAGTTTCAGCTAAGGTAAAAGGCTTTAGGTGAATTCTTCTGGTTGCCCTTCTATGCCATCCTCCTTTGCCTTTTAGAATTTTAGAGACTATCCAGGATGAGGCAGAAGAGCATACAAATATTTTTATGTTAGGCTGATTTGAAGCCCAGGAATTCCAAAAATGCTCTAATGCATTTAGAAATCCAGATCGCCTAGAATCAAGCCACGCCGCTTCATCAAAGAATAGAGTGATTGGTTTTTTAGACTTAGAAGTTTTTTGTTGAATGGTGATAGCTAATTTTAGTGATTCGAATGCCTCTGTCCAATTTTTAGGCTTGTCTATCTTTTGACCAGAGTAAAATGCTTCTGCTAATACGTCTTGAAAATGTTTTAATTGTAGGTGTTGTTTGGCGTCTTTTTGACCAGTGATCTCAAAATAGGTTCCGTCCTCACTTCCTCTGCCATTTCGTATTAGGTAGGTCTTTCCTATTCGTCTTCGACCCCAGACTGCGGTAAGTTCAGGCTCCTTAGATCTAAGAATTTCCTTAATTAATTCAAGCTCTTGCCTTCTACCGATGACTTTCATTTCTCTATATCTCCCCATAGTTAACAATATTATGGCAGTTTTGGGGAGATATGGCAATTCTATATTTTCCTAAAACTCGGATTTTTGTGGTAGTTTTGGGGAGATATAGCGATGGAGAGATCCGTTGATTGATCTGTGAATTTGCCTGAGTTAGGATTGGCGCAAGGATGTTGTTAATTATGAATAAACTTGTAAACCTAAGATCGCAGCACAATAAGATTGCTTTCCAATCTTATACGCACTCCATTTCCGGGTCTGTTTTAAATATCGAGTTCAAGTATATTTTAAGTCCTGATTTAAATTTCTCACATAAATTATCTATAGACTTTTGCGATCTTAAGTTTAAAGAACCTTCACCTAAGTTAGTTTTTCTTTTAGGAGTGATGGAACTAATTTCCTATTGGAAGCTTACTTGTCCTTCGGTAATTGAAATTAAGTGCGGAGTTTTGAATGATTATGAGAAGGAGTGGTTTAAGGATGTATATCTCTCTGGACTTGGTGAGTTTTTCTTTGTAAATCAGCTTTATCCAAAGTTAGAGTTTGATTTTGTAATAGATCCTGAGGCACCTGAGTTGGAAGTAGGCGTTCACTCTAATCTGGAAGATAAGTCACTTGTGATGGTGGGGGGAGGTAAGGACTCTCTTGTTAGTTTAAGGGCTTTTAAGGAGTTGGGCCGAGATTTTAGAGGGTTTGTTGTAAACCCTATTCCTCAGGCGATAGATTCTATCAAGTTGTTTTCAGAGAGACAGCCAATATCCGTTAAAAGAGAAATTTGTTCTAGGTTTATTAATCTTCCTAAGGATAATTATTTTAATGGCCATATACCGTTCTCAGCAGTGCTTGCTTTTATTGGATTGGTTGTTGGAGATGCCTCTGGGTTTAGGAACGTAGTGACTTCGAATGAGTCCACTGCTAATGAAGGTAATGTAGTTTATCATGGAATGGAGATAAATCATCAATACTCTAAGACCTTTGACTTTGAAGCGCGTTTTAGGGAACTTGTTCGGTCCTTAGGTAGTGAGCTTAATTATTATAGTTTCTTACGACCTTTATCGGAGTTGCAAATTACTGCACTTCTTTCAAGAGATAGTTCTTCTTTAGAAACTTTTCTAAGTTGTAATAGAGCACAGACTTTTAAAGCGAAAGAGAGTGGGGAACATAAGTGGTGCGGAACTTGTCCTAAGTGTATATTTACGTTTTTAAGTTTAGCTCCGTTTCTAAATCCAGAAGAATTAAGTAGAATTTGGTCCCCTCTACCGAATAATTATGAAGGCTTTAATGATATTGTTAGAGATCTATGTGGATTGGGTGAGCATAAGCCCTTAGAGTGCGTAGGTTCTTATGCTGAATCAAGAACAGGATTTTATTATTTAAGTAAAAAGATTAAGATCGATAGTGCAGAGGAAATAATTTCTTCTTTTGGATCTGATTTTGAGCTTAGTGATTTAAACTATTGGGATGGATCTAATTATCTTAATGATTATGAAGCATCGTACTTAAAAGAAAGTTTAAAAGAAATCTCTTATAAGGAATAGTTTGGACATTTCTTGTTTTAAAAATAAAAGAATTTTACTAGTAGGCTACGGTAGGGAAGCTAAGAGCACCATTGCTTTTTTAGAAAGACATAATTTGGATTGCATGTTGTCGGTAGCTGATAAGAAGCAGTTAGAAGATTTGCCCAGTGGAGTGAATGGGTTCTTTGGTGAGAGTTATTTAGAGAGTCTTCCTTATTTTGATTTTGTGTTTAAGTCGCCGGGGGTTCCAGGCTCTGAGTTGGAGACTTATTTTAGAAGTTATCCTAATTCTGTTTTAACCTCTGGTACGGCAATATTTTTAGCAAAACATAGGGATAAGGTAATTGGAGTTACGGGGACCAAGGGAAAGAGTACGACTTCTTCTTTGATTGCGCACTTGCTAGGTGTAGCTGGGAAGAGGGTGATACTAGCGGGAAATATAGGTCTTCCAGCTTTAGATGTTTTTGACGAAGATTCAGATTACTTTGTTTTAGAAATGTCTAGCTATCAGCTAGAAGATTTAGACGTTTCACCAAGTAGGGCTGTCTTTTTAAATATATATGAAGAGCATTTAGATTACCATAAAACCTTTGATTCTTATTTGAAGGCCAAAGCCAATATAGGTAAGTTTCAGAAAGAAGGTGATTTGATTATCTTACCTAGGGGAAATGAGACGATTCTTTCCTCTCTTCAAGGTGCGTTAGGTAGAAAGAGTTTCTATGGTATTGGCGAACAGTATTTTGTAAGAGATGATCATATCTTCTCTAGTAAATCTAGTGCCGCTATATGTGCAGTTAGCGAATTACCAATTAAGGGCCTTAAGAATCTTGAGAATGTATTAGCTTGTGTAACTCTGCTTAATGAGTTTGAAATTCCAGTTGGTAAATTAAAAGAAGGTTTGTTAAGTTTTAAACCTCTAAAACACCGACTAGAAGAAGTAGGGACTATCGATGATGTGCTTTTTGTTAATGATTCTATAGCTACCGTTCCTGAAGCTTGCATGAGTGCGATTGATGTTTATCAAGATACTTTAGATACGATTATTCTAGGTGGCTTTGATCGTGGTCTTGATTTTAGTAAGTTAGCTGAGAAAGTAATAAGTACGAGAATATCAAATATAATTCTCTTTATGCCTTCGGGGGCTAGAATAAGAAGTGCGATAGAGAGTAGTAGAAATTTTAATTCAGAGAGAATCAAGTTCTTTGAAGTTGACAATATGACTTCCGTAATTGAAATTGCTAAGAATCATACAAGAAAAGGAGGAACATGCTTGTTGTCGCCTGCTTCACCAAGTTTTCCTATTTTCAAGAATTTTGAGGAGAGGGGGGATAGGTTTAGGTGGGAAGTTGATAAGTATATTTAAGACCAAAAGGTCTCATTCTGAATAATTAAATAGTATGCTTGATCTAATATTGTTTCCTTCTATTTGAAGTTTCCCCGAGATTTCTTTATGAAATAAGTTCTCTAGTTCTGAGACATTTTGATATCCAAGAGATTTGAATGAAATAGATCCTAGCCGACTTAATGAGACCATTCTACTTCTGTAGTTAATTTGGTTCTCGCAGTAGACAACAATTCTTTGATTGCAATTTGGTGCAATATCCTTAAGTATGAGTTCCGGCTTATCTCCAATTGGAATTGAAATAGCTCCTTTTATGTGAGCTCGTTCAAATTCTTCCTTGGAGCGAACATCAATTAATAGAACCTCTTTTCTTTCAAGAAGATTTTTCAATTCATTAATGCTTGTAACTTCTTTTTCTTCCCCACATTTTGAAATGGAGTTGGTTTTATCTTGGGGTTCTTTAGGACAAATATCCTCTGCGATAAGGCTACTTTGGTAGATCGTAGTTATAAAGAGAAGTGAGACTTTTAAAAGTTTCATGTGTATTGCTTAAATTGTTAGGCGAGAATGATATTAAATAACAGAAGTTGGAAGACATTTCAATATGTTAGAGGGAGGCGAGAGTTCCTACCTGGCTTTGAAATGAACATACCAAAGTTGACGTCGCGTGCAAAATCATTCAGGTAGAATTTTGACTGAAATTATTCAAAGCATTGATATCGAGGGCTTAACAAGTAGACTTAAGTTCGATGAGGAAGGAAGCCTTCCATTGTCGATTGAAAGGGCGGTTGTAAGGGGCGGGCGTTTAATTAGGGATTCTCAATAGGCCTAGTCTTCTATTTTAATTCACATTTTTATAGTACTTTAGATCATAAGGTTATTGCGACTTATTCGGTCTTGGTTCTAATACATTTTAATGGGGAAGAAGATTATATTCTCAGTCATTAGGGGGTCTTGGCCTCTTGATGACTGAGCGTGATTAAGGTTTTCTCGCTCATTGTATGAAATTTTCTCTAGCCTTTGAAAGGGGCCCGGAGATGAATATTCTTGGAAAATTGGTTCAAACTGTGGGCCAAAATTGGTTCGTGTTTTTTCTGCTTTCAGTGGCATCCCTTCTGTTTGCCATGGAGCCACTTCTGTTGAAAAACTTCAACGATGTTGATCCAGTAGTCAAAGCGGGATTGAGGGCATTGGGAGCGTTCTTAATGCTTTCTTTGGCTTTCGAGAGGATACCAAAGTTAAGACTAAAAATGTTTTTCCTCTTGGGTATTCTGGCCGGTATTTTGGTGAACAATTGCTGGCTCGGTTCCTTAACGAGGATCATGGTGGGAGCTGCTTTGGTACTGTTCTATAGCTCAATGCTTTGGTCCGTCCTAATCCGGAGGTTTGTATTGGGGGAGAAGATTGAGAATCTGAAGTTGGATAGCGCTACAGTCGTCGCGATTTTTATCGTGTTAGTTGTAGCGTTATTCCCTCATAACGGAGTGATGGAGCTTAATCCCGTGGGCCTTATGTTGGGCGGTCTTGCAGGACTTTTCTTCTCTATCTTCTTAGTTTTTTTGAACTACGAACAAGATCAAGAGAAGGGTGATCAATGGGTATTTTTCGACGGACTGTTGTTGATGCAGGCCGGTACGTTCGTTTTTAGTCTGCTTTCAATGGCTGTTGGCAGCAGTGCGATTCCATCTCTTTCATCGAGTGTTGCAATGATTCTCGATGGAGTGTTGCTTTATGGGTTGGGATATTTGTTTATCCTTAAATCCATAAAGTTAATCGGTGTGCATATTGCAAATGCATATATCGGTGCGACGGAATCGTTTATTGCAATTGCTTTGGCAAGGCAATACCTCGGCGAGAAAGTTCAAGTTGAGATAGTTGTGGCATTGCTTCTTATCGCAGCAATAGTTACTGCGAGAGGCATTTGTCTGGCTTTGCCACAACTGAAGGGGAAAAAGACTGAGTAGGTTTTTACGGGGTGTAGGGCATTTGTACGCCATGCACCCCAGTGACGGTGAAATCACGCTCAGTCTCTTCTTTTATTTAAAATATAAAATAGGAGGTAGGGATGACGTATCCTCGACCTCAGTGGACCTCTGCTGATAAGCATTTACCGATTGGTAGAGGAATTAGGCGATGTCTCTTGACCTCTGTAAATCGACATTTGTAGATCTACGGAGGAAGCAGTGTCTTTTGCATTAGAGAGGTGGCATTTTTAATGAGAATAGCCTCAGACTTGTAAGTAGCTTAAATTAAGGGTATAGGCAATCTATTAGCCAATGTATTTATGCCTTCTTTTGATGTTAATGCCAGCCTAATTCAGGTCTTACCGGCATGGAGTAAAAACTTTAGTGAATAATCTTAGCCTCGCAGTACATTTCTTTTTACAAATTTTTGTTATTCTTTTTGCTT
>JBILFC010000227.1:0-5116 GCA_044351785.1 Bdellovibrionota bacterium | reverse complement strand
CCATCAGTCGAGCCATCATCTATAACAATCACTTCGAGATTGGGGTAAGACTGAGAAAATATACTATCTAAAGCTTCCTCAATATATTTCTTACTGTTATGAACCGGAACAATGCAACTAACTAGGTTCATAAACTAAGCTAAGTGCCTATGCCAAGCTCATAGAGTCTTTCGTGCTTAACTAAACATGGTCTTGAATATGGAATTTCTTCAGTTAATCCCCTAACTCTGTCCGAGCTGGGAAGTACTTGAGATTGAATATTAATATCCACAGTAAGCAAGCCTTCCATCGCTAACTCCGCAATGAATGCTTTAATATCACTTATGACATCTAACTTCTCAAGGCCATACGCAGAGGCTACACAGGGCGCTATCCCCTCCTCATCGCAACCATCTACAAGCATTCCCCAAACGAGCCCGGAAAAGGCATCTAAAGTATAATAATAACCAGAATCTAAGTTAAGTAAAAGAGTCTCCGAGTCTAGAGTACTCCAACAGATTGATTCTTTATCTATCTTGATTTGCATACACCAATCCTAACCCCTTCCACTTAAACTTGTCAATGCTGGATGAATCCTTTCATACAGCTTCTAATCTGCTTAAGCCTGCGATAAATTACATTAAATAATAAATATTTTATGAGCGATCTTGTCCCTCGATAGAACGACAGAACTTGAATCATAAACGAACTGAAATTTACGACCTTTCCGTCTCTCCTTAGTAAAAGTACCCTTCCAATTAAATCCTCTCTAAAACACCTCTCCGGCTCCCTACAGGTATTATCAGGAGTAGTGACAATACTTGCCTTATTTCTCAGAATAAACCTATGGACTCTTATTGTCTCACTACATCTATAAACTACGATATCTCCGAATCTCACATCTTCAATCGCACATGGCTGTACGAATAAGAGGTCCTCATCCCTCAGAGTGGGAGACATACATTTTCCTTTATATATGACCCTACGGAGCCCTTGACCCGATTCAAGATCACTAATTATTCTAAGTAATTCAGATTTTGCTGTGGTAATTGTATCTTCTTTCATATCTTATGATTGGCTTAGGTAAACTATATTCTAGTCAGCGGCAAAATTCTAGTTTATCTAAGGGTATGATTAATATACATTAGCCCCTATCCATGATCCTGGTCGTCTTTCTTATAGTCTTTTGTACATTTCTATATACTTATTCTACTTATAGAAATATTAAACTTAAGATAGCTCTAATTAGAACAGGGTACTTAGCATATATTCCTGGTAGCGGAATCCCTTCATACGTTTCGTTAAGCGACAGGGAATTTGATATCGAAACTATTCCAACTTCCTTTTTCTTAAGTCTCTTTCTTCACGAAGACAGGCAATTCATTCGCCATAACGGATTTAATTGGCCAGAAATATTCAGAGCCATGAAGAGCACCCTATTTAAGAAAAAAATTAGGGGTGGTAGCTCGATCACTCAACAGGTCGCTAAAAATCTTTTTACTTCAGGAAATATTTTTCAACAAAATAGTACCCTCAGCACAATAAAAAGAAAATTCATTGAAACTATAGGTAGCATTGCCTTAGAGAGGACTCTTTCGAAGGAGGAAATACTCTATCTTTATCTTGCAATGAGTATGAAGTTCAAATTTCCCATATATGGATTTAAAAAAATCTGCGACTACTTAAATATTAACCCCGTTGGTAATATTCAACCTCATGAATTCGAAGTAATCTTTTCCCTTCTACCTTCGCCCACAAGTACTATCAAGAAGTGCAAACAATTTGGCATAGGCGCATACAATCATGACCTCTCATATGAATATATTTTATTACTGAAAAGGGCTCTCGATAGAAACCTAATAACGAATAAGAGCCTAGGCTTTGTAGCGAATAAAAAATCCCTTGAAACATTACTTACACTCGAACTTGAATCACCCCTTGAGAATATTGAAGAAGAGAAGCAAATTATCAAGGATACGATTGCTGAGCTATACAATCTGCAATCTACTTTAAATAGAATCGTTTTGGCTATAAATCCAGAATCTATCGCTGAAAACTTCCTGCCGAAGTGGCAAATAGCCTTTCTACATCTTTTAAAAGATGGTCCTAACGAACAAGAATTTCTTTCTAACTTAAATCAAGAACATGTAAATTGCATCATGAAACTGGCAGCAAAAAACAAAGTCCTAAGCTTGTTATCTGCGGAAAAAGCTGAACACTACAAACTAGTCAATTTAAAAGCCGCGATAGGAATTGAAAGAAGCAAGATTCAATCATTCAACACCTTAGCAAGCGCTCACCTTAATACGATCATTAAAAACATAAGTGAAATCTCTAAACCGTTTATACTTAGTAAAAATCTGGCTTCTCTTTCTCCCTCCCATCCTGAACACGATCAAAAGATGTTTAATAGATTAGATATTGTAGTTGATCAAAGCAAGGCCGGTCTATTTCAAGATGCGATTTCTAGAACCTTCAGCACCGAACCTAGTAGAATCAGGCGTTCATATAACAATACACCTCTACAGGTTCTTACCTTTTTAAAAGACGGAATAGAAATCAATCTTCACGGTATAAAAGGCGAAAAATTCGCCACTATTTTGCGGGATTCGACTGAAACAGAAGTAGAGCTCCTTGAAGAATTATTATCATATAGAATTCTAAGCGCCAAAGAAGCATTCCAATTTAGAACCAACACAAATCCCATGCTACAATACTCAAGCTTACTGGAGGCCCTAGAAGTCCTAGATCTTGGTCAGAACATAAGTGCGAAGGAGATAGAAGAAGCCTGCAAAAACAAAGAAACAATTCAAACCAATTCAATAATTCTAGATAAATTGCTTGATACTTTTCTCTTCAATAAGCCCCTACCTCACCTAATTAAGGGCCATGTTGAATCAATCATTCTAAATTCTTCTTACGAATTTGGAAATCTCATTGAGCGATTATTTAAAATAGAATAGCTATAATCAATATCACCCCTATAAACTCATGATAACTTCAAGTCTAAAATCTAAAATACTAAGAACACTTTTTAAAGACTCTAGGCTCGCTATGTTTTCAGTTCCAAAACCAGACAGTCTAAAGTTCTCCCTAAAAGAAAAAATCCTGACCAGTTCGTTTTGCACAAACTCATACCCTAAAGAATATGAGGACTTAAAATACTTCATGAGTATCCCACCTTTTTCCAATGGCTCTAATTGTTTTGCTAGAGTTGACATGATTGAACCGTTAGAGAACGGTTCAATTGCCATAAGGGGCTGGCTTTTTAGTCCCAATTTCAAAATTAAAGGGCTTGAACTAATTGTGAACGAACAAAGATATCCTGTATATGCTTTTAGCCTAAATCGACTTGATGTATATGAAAAATTTTACTTCCTCCAGAACTCTGAAAACTGTGGCTTTGTGTGCTTACTAGAAGATCAAACACAAGAAGTCTCCACTGCCAGTATCAAATTTGAAGCTCGAGATTTCAATGAAAAAGTACATATTATCAATTAAGTCTTAAATGAAATGGTGGAGTGCTCAATGGCAAAAATTTTAGAGGAAGTTCGAGCTTACACGGTACCTGGATTGCTACTATTTGCTTTGCTCTCTGTTCTGCTCATTGGCTGGGAACTCTACCGAAAACCCAAACCAAATATCATTTGTGTTAAATTTGGCGATAGCGACGATGATGGTCCAGACCTTGCATTTCCGACTGAATTTGCAAGGCAGGTGGGGCGGATAATGGAAGCGGCAAAAAAAGAAAACCCGCATGGACTAAAAGGCTGGAGAAGAAGGCGTCGGCATTTGTACCAGTCAAAGCGCCGTAAGTGATCGCGACTTCCCAGAAAACGAAAAAGTTTTTAGGCGTTGCCAAGACTTGTCTTTGCAATGCCTATTTTTAAATAGAAAAATTTATATATAAGATAGTGGGTTTGTAGGCTCCGATAGCATCTTTTCATAGGCTTAGGCGCAGTCCTGATTCCAGAAGCGGACTTGGAAGCCCCGATTTGGCAAGTTTAAATTTCACGGTCAAATCGGGGCTGACGCCTCGGAGCTCATAACGCAAAGCGTTATGGCGAGAATGAGCTTCTGGAATCAGGACTGCGCCTAAGCCGGTTTTTGTGTTCTAGAAAACTACCCTTCGAGCCTTACCACAACCTTCTCGATTTGCCCCCGTAAGCTCTCTTCATCCAAATTCCACTTGTGTATTTCTGCTTTTCAGCAATGCACCAAAGTATTAATGTATTGATGCCCCTGTAATATTGTCTTGTTGCAACATTTTTTGGTATTGGGTTTTCATTGTCTATTCTATGCCAAGGTAAAGAGATTTTTTCTTTTCCTATCCCTTGTTCAATCGCTTCTATAATTTGGTTAGTAATTGTACTATAAATGTCTTGTTTCTCTGTATTCATCGTCTTTTCTCCTAGTATGCAAGGTTGTTAATTTTTAAAATTAATACCTTTCTAGGCTGCGCCGATGAGCATCCCGCGAATTTCAGGGGGTAAGGACTGTCAAGGTTGAAAAAGGGGAGGGGAATCACCCAGTCTGCACAAATGCAATGCGGAAGATAGGGGATACCCCTTTTTCACACCTTGACTGGACAGGGGGGAACCCCCTTTTGGGATTTTGGTTTTTGGCTAAAATGGTATGGCCAGGCCCAGCTTTCAACCACCGCCATTTATGCCAACGCAGTAGGGGAGGAAGAAAAAAACGTCACTTCTAGGATGTGGGGTTAAGCTCCTTTTGGCCATGCAACAATATTTTTCACTCATCCCGGGAATTTTGACCCCCTTTTAGCGATAATGCTAAGTGGAACTATTTTTACCGATCTGGTCAAAGCACGCCTCTAAACTCTATGAGTACTCTCGTCGCAAACCCGAGGAGAGTGCCCTTTATCGCCTTGTGTTTAACTACCGAGAAGAGTTTGAGTTTCGTTATCAGGAGCTGTTCGAGGAGCGGTATGGGTTTCTTAGAGAGAATGTGCTGGAGTCCTTTGATGCCTACCTTAATTGCGGGATCTTGAGACATGGTTGCGCTAGAGCACACTGTGAGGAATGTAGTGTTGTGCCCGAGCTGTACAGCGAAGCGAGGTCATATCTTTGCTGAGACCCTTCAAGAGACTATTTTAGTTCCTCATCCCCATAAGCAC
>JBILFC010000037.1:0-16623 GCA_044351785.1 Bdellovibrionota bacterium | reverse complement strand
TCTAATGAGGTAATTGCTATAAGTTCCGGATTTGCTAATCGAGTTACATCATACCTTCCACCTATCCCAGCCTCAAGAATAGCGATGTCTACTCTCTCTCTCTTAAAGTACAGCCAGGCCATCACTGTTAATAGCTCAAACCTTGAAAACTCCTGGCCTAGTTTCCTTTCTATAGGATAAGCTACCTCTAGCACTTCCCTTGCTAAATCTTCTAATTGTATCTCTGAAATTTCTTTCCCATTAATCCTAAAACGTTCAGTTGGATTAATAAAATGGGGCGAAGTAAATAGCCCCGTTCTAATTCCGTGCGAAGAAAGTATGGCATTAAGAATTATTGAAGTTGATCCTTTGCCATTACTACCCGTAATTCCAATTGTAGCAACGGAAGTTAAATCAACAGAAAAGGAACGAACTAAACTACTACACCTCTCAAAAACAACACCAGGAGAAAATCTTGGCTTATTAGAGAGATGTAGTAAGGCCTGTTTCACTTATTTATAAATCACCAAGAGACGCTAAATAATCTGTAACGAGTCCAATGTCTTCTCTATACGTAGAAACAATAATTTCATTTCTATTATTAATGTCATATGCATTACTTACAATGTTTGAAGATGGAAAAGACACAATATCAGTAATCTTCTTCAGGCCCCCTTTTACAGTGTACACATAAGGCACTGATGCATTTATCAGAACAACTTCATTATCATTGATCTCAGAGGCATAAAAATAACTCTCCCCAGGAACTGAAGGTATCTCAATTAAATCCCCATTAAATCTCTTGATGTAATATTTTAAGCTACTAGTACCGTCTTCAAAAAAACTATAATCAACAAGTAACAGGCTATTTTTATTGTTCGCTGCGATTATTGATACAGTCCCTTTACTAGATATACCAGACTCTACTAAGCCCGACTTAAATTCTGAATTAAAAAATAGTTGATTAGAAATACTATCAGAATCAATATTATATAACTCAGAATAAATTACACCTGAATTAGTTGGCTTTACAGAGCTCCTATAAGAAAATCCAACAGGTAACTGCAATAGTGATTTTAATTCATGGTCTTTAAATAAATTAAGGTTACCATCAATTGAATTTACAGAAAAATATTCACCACTATCACTTAGCTGCAAGAAATTGGCATTATCAATTGATTTATATTCGTTCCCAGTCCAAACCGTTACACCAGGTTGTTTAAAAATCGGAAATGGAATTCCTGGCACGTCTTCTCCACCTTTAACTCTTGCTTTTGCGACATTTCCGGAGACAGAATCTATCGCTATCGCAGGTGACACTATAAATGCACCATTATTCGCAAGGTTATAATAAGAAGAATAAGGCACATTCTCAGGAGCAGCTTGTACTTTTATTTCATTACTATTTAAAAGAATCACTGGAAAGGAATTGCTGATATTCTCCCCATCAATTCTACTGCATGAAAACAGCACATCGGACTGATCATTAAGACCTGAGGCATAGCAGTTATCATTCACACCACCTTTTTGCAAAATCTCAGTTAGCGATTTAACTTGAGGCTTATTATCCTCTCCCCCACCACAACCTGAGAATATCGCGAGCATAGAAAAAGATGCGACTACAGAAAGGCGTAACAAATAATTATTCATATTTTATAGTCCTGATTGAAATTAAGCTTACAACTACGGCAGTAATCGTACTAACAGCTAAGAAAAAGAGAAAGCAGAAAAAGGATATTTTACTTCAACTGAGATGAAGAAGTCCAGAAGATTTTATAAAAAATTAAAGTGAGGCGTAGTGGACTCGAACCACTGACCCAAAGCTTAAAAGGCTTTTGCTCTACCGACTGAGCTAACGCCCCTCACAAGAAAGACCATCAATTCTTTAATTTCGTGGAATTAAAGAATTAAAGGCAGAGGCTTACTATAAAATTAATTGTGATGAATCAAGTGGTTTAGGGAGTTTTTAACCGCCAATATTTTACCACTAGATTACTGGGAAATTTAAGTATCATAAGATTTTTAATCATTCACATCCATCTTTGTTCCTCTCCCCTTACTCACATTCGTCCTGTAAATTAAAACATTCCCTATAACGGAAACCCTATATAACTCCTACCATACCAATGAGGCTCTATTTCATCCGAAGTAAACTGCCCTGCCCTATAGTCATTAAAACGCAGTTCACTACCAAGCGTCCTACCACCTTCAAACGTCAAACTAACTTTATCAAATAACCAAAACCTTAGCCCCATTCCAGCTCGCTCATCATGGACACCGATATCTAAATCTTCACCATTGATACTGGCCTTATACCTATCCCCACTAACAACTACCTGAGCAAAAGTTTCTATCTCAGGAGTTACATAATAGCCCGCCCGAACATGGAATGGGAGATCAAGAGACAGACTAAACTTACCCGTATCAGACATTAATCTTAAGCCTAGAAAAGGTAGGAATCTATTATCAAGATAATCATTACTGTAAGAAGCACCCAGAACAACCTGTGCACCCGGGTTAATCCTAAATACTAAACTAACTTTTCCTAAAAGCTGATAATTATCTACATCAGTAAATCCACCATCAAGGTCACTATAATTTCCTAAAGTTGACTGCCCCCAGAACAAAACATCATCAGTCAAGAAAAATCCAAATCCGGGACTAATGCTTACGCCATATAAATTTTGTGACCCTGCTCTCGTTGAAGCACCATCCACTAACTCAAATAAATACCTTCTTAGCTCAAACTCTCCACCCAACGAAAAAAAAGCATTTTCACCTAGAGGCATCTGAAGAGTAAAATCCGCAAAAGAATTATGCAAATCAAACTCCCCAGGTCCCTTATCCTCCTGCCCCTGCATTTCGTAAAGATAACCAAAACGTAAATCAGTTCTCTCCGGTGAATACAATTTAAAAAAGTCTCCGTGCGCATTCTTAAAATCATCATCTGCACTAAGCACAGGCATAGATATTAAGAGCAAAACTAAAACGATTAAAACACTTCTAACTAAATTCATAAACTAATCTTTTAATAGATATTCACTAAGCATTAACTCGCCTTCATTCGCGGACGCCCGCTGTTTAAAAGTCTTAAGCCGATCAACTACCAGCTCTGACTTAACTTTAGAATCTAATAATTCACTAACTAAACTCTCTAATGTAGATAAGGCATCACTACTATCTTGCTTCACAACAAATGCTCCACCTACTTCTGCTAAATGCTTCACGTTATAGTACTGATGTCCCCTTGAGATAGGAAGAGGAATAAATATGCAGGGCTTTTCTACTGCTAAAATTTCTCCATAAGTCCCAGCCCCCGCCCTCGCAATAACCAAATCCGCATTCTCATATGCGGATTTCATATCATCTATATAGGAGACAGCTCTCACTTGACTTACGATTCCCTCATATAGACTATTTACTCTTTCATGATCTTTAGCGCCTGTCTGATGCAGTATAGAAATATCCGCTCGATTAATACGCCTAAATAATTCCACAAGAAGCGTACTCATTCCTACAGCACCCTGACTTCCACCTAGAATTAATATATTTTTAAACTGACTATCCTTTCTTACGGGTTCCAAATACCTAAGCTCTTTTCTGACAGGGTTAAGTATGTAAGTTATGTTTCTACTTAAAAGACCTTCACTATAGGGGACGGAAAACACCCGCTCCACAAATAAAGATGCTAGTTTATTAGCTAAACCCGCTCGGCCATTTTGTTCGAACAAACTTGTTTTAAGCCCCATCACTTTACCAACCAATAAAGGCATAAAAGATGGATATCCTCCAAAGCCTAGTATTGAAACAACATCATTATCCAGTAATATCTTTTTAATTGTTGAATAATTTGAAATATGAGCAAATAAAGCTCGGAACTTTGCTACTAATCCCCCTCCTACCACTCCCTGAGACTTTAAGACTAAATATCCAAAACTTGAATCAGATAATAATTTGCTTTCAATATCAGTGCCAACTCCAAGAAACATAATTCTCACGTCTGGATTTTTTTCTCTAATTGCCTCAGCCACGAGTAGAGCTGGAAGAACATGGCCTCCCGTACCCCCAGCTGAAAGCAATATTGTACCCACTTACAGGGCCTGTTCTGCTTGAGAAACTTTATCAGCTAGTCTTGATAATCTTAACAATAGTCCGAGCGCACAGCACGAAGCAATCATTGCAGTTCCACCGAAGGAAATAAAAGGCAATACAAGCCCTTTAGTTGGCAATAATCCCAAGACAACTCCCATATTTAAAAAAGCAGGTAAAACTATTAAGGCAGTAAGACCAAGAGCCATTAACGAATGAAAAATATCATCCGCCAATAAAAAAGTTACTCTTAAACCTCTGTATAAAATGATTAAAAACATCGCCACAACGAACATCGCGCCGAACATTCCAAACTCCTCAGAGATTACAGCAAAAATAAAATCAGTATGTGCAGCAGGAAGATAAAAAAGCTTTTGCTTACTTACACCAAGCCCTTGACCAAAGAATCCACCAGAACCAACCGCAATTAAAGATTGAATCAACTGGTAACCTGAACTTGTAGGATCACTAAAAGGATCGAGGAATGCCACAAAACGCCTCATTCTATATGGACTGACCGCAACCAACACTCCAGCCATTAAACCAGCCACCACTCCTACTGAAAGAAAATGGCTAAGACCAACCACCAAAAAAAGCTGACAACCTGCTACCAAACAAATTACAGATGTGGATCCGAAATCTGGCTGTAATAAAAACAAGACCGCAAAACATGAAAGAAATAAACCCGGATAAAATACTCCATAAAGGAAGCTACCCATTCTATGCTTAAAATGATCAGCGTAGGCAGCTAAGGCAATCACGGTAACAACTTTAACAAATTCCCCAGGTTGTAACCGCATTGGTCCCAATTGAATCCATCTAGTAGCTCCTCCTGCATTAGAACCAAATACTACGACTAACGCTAATACACATAATGATGAAATCACTAAAGGGATAGCGTATCCCTTCCAGATACTCGGATTGACCTTAAAACAGCCATAAGCACAGACTAGGCCTAAAATAATGGAAAGAACATGCTTCTTTAAAAAAGATACTGATGAGCTACCCCCATCCAGTGATAACATGGCAGTACTCGAAAAAACCATTAAGGCACCGAAAGCTACCAACAATATAGCAGAAAACAGCAATATAAAGTCAGGTTTAGCTTCAACGACTCTTGATACCTGATCAGATTGATAATCTGACCTTCTGATTTCTTTTGTAGGATAAAATAAACTTGTAGCCATCCTTTACTAATCACACATTAAAAATAACTATGCATTAGTAAAAAACTGAAATGTGACCAAGATCAAACTTCATCAAACTTAAAGTATGTGTCTATAATCAATGAAATTTTCGATACCATCTCTTTATTTATCAAGTATTCTCAGTTTGCGACCATAAGGTCTTGGAGAAATATAGATTATGTCTAAATGTAAAGAATCTTGTTACTATCTAAAACAATAATATGAAATCACAATTAAATTAGTGGCAATACCCCGTGAGAAGAGCTACCCAAATAAAAGATAAAACTCTTGGTCAAACTAGGCAATATATGTCTGGAACTTTAGACAAGGAAGGAAAACCAATACCAGTTGTAACCAAAAATCAAAGACTGACTAAGAACCAAATCATTATATTCTGGTCTGGATCCTTCATAATGCTGCTAGCTAGTTTTGTAATTGGCTTTAAGGCGGGACAAAAGTTAGGTGCGAAAGAAGTGCTAGATCAGGCTGCAAATCAGATCGTAAGATTACCAATTGTAAGACCAATTGGAAGGGAGTCAGAAACAGTTAGCCTAGCTAAACTAGAACCTTCCTCCGCAAAAAGTGATACTTTAAACTCAAAAGATAAAGAATTAGAGGAACGTAAAATTGATTTTACCTCTCAAACTGAGTCTTCTACAGTTACTAAACCTAGGATCATTCCTAAAGAAGAATTAGCCCCAGTTAAGCAACCGGCAATTGAAATTAGTGCAAAGAATCAAGAGATTCAAAAAGATAACCTTGAAGTTTACCCTGGAAAAGACAAATTTAACGCTCCAGGAAGTGCTAAAAAAGAAGAAAAGAAAAAAGTTGAAGCACCAATCATAGTCGACCCCGTAAAGCCAACTCCAGAGAAACCACCTTTTAACGTTAGCTCATATAAGCCTACTCCAGGATGGTACATTCAAATAACTGCTGTCCCCAGTCTTCCTGAAGTGGAAAACTTACACGGTAAAATTAGCTCTAAAAATCTACCTTTTAAAGTTGAATCCGCTTCGATTAGAAATCATCCATATTATAGAATTTTACTTGGACCATATCCAGATAGGGCAACAGCTTTAGAAAAAAGAATTAACGCTAAAACTCAAACCGGTACGCCAGGAGAGCCTTTTATTAGACAGGTAAAATAAAGTAGTTTAGTTATTTCGACATGAATACAACCAATAAGAATAATTGGAATCTCACACACTATGGAGTCTCCCATAAAGGGAAAGTACGGAAAGAGAACCAAGACGCGTACGCAGTTTTACAAGGACCGGAATGGTCCATTTATATTGTTTGTGATGGAATGGGCGGGGCCAAAGGAGGAAGAGTAGCTTCCAGCCTTTGTCTTGAATTAATATCCAACGAAATTGAACAGATAAGCTCACCCTCTATAGAAGACATTGTTGATACAATTTCGAAAGCTAATAGAACACTATTTTTATTATCTGAAAGAGATGAAGCCTTAAGAGGCATGGGCACTACCTTAGTATTATTTGCTTCTCTTAAAGACGGTAATTATTCTATTCATGTGGGAGACTCTCGTCTTTATTGTTTAAAAAATAATAATTTACAAATCTTAACTAGAGATCACACCTACGCCCAAGAGCTTATAGATTCCGGCACTCTCTCTGAATCAAGTGCAAAAAGGTCTCCCATCTCGCATCTTCTGACTAAAGCAATAGGAACGGAAAAAACAGTTGAGGCAGAAATTTCTAAGATTGAACATCTTCAGTCTGACGACATATTAATCCTAAGTTCCGATGGCTTATATGCACATCTTAACAGAAAAAGAATCGAAGAATTACTTTTAGAATCTATAGAAAAAAATTCAAACGCAAATAATCAAAGTAAGATAAAAGAGATCACTGATAAATTATTAGAACATACTCTCTTAGCTGGCGCATCAGATAATACAACAATACTTACAATTAAACCCACGAAGGACCCACAAAAAGTAACAAAGTTTACATCATTTATTTCAGGGAATAGTGGCGTTAAAAATTCGGACATTTCCTCATTGGAAGACTTTACAACAGATCCTACGAGTACAGCGATACTTAATTCAGCACATGCTGCCGCAGTAAAAAACGATCCTAATTATAGAGGCAATGATTCCTACTTACCCTACTTCCTAATGGGGATATCAATCACTCTAGGACTTGCACTATGGGGGATAGTCAATCACGAAGAAAACACAGATCAGCAAGCCTTAAGAAGTAGTGCTAAAATAAACCAAGCAATCAAACAGATATTAGAAGATAGAAAAATTACACATAAAGAACCTCTCACCACTCCGCAAAGCACTATTTTACTTGACTCTATCACCGCTTATGGATTCACCTCAGAGAAATATGCAGAGATTTTCCATTTACCTCTCAAAGCTCCCGAAATTACTATAGGCTCAGATGTACTTCATGAGGATCTGGCTCTAGCTCCTATAGAGTGGCAAAGCGATAGAGAAAAAATAGAAGCTATAAAATCAAAAACAGCTACAACCAACAGCACTTCTAATCAAGGAACCACGAGTAATCAATTAAGTCCATCCGAAAAAGTTGATCTTTTAAATAAAAAAATGGACTTAGTAGAAGCTATTTGGGACATAGATTTTAGAATCTCCTCACTTGGAATCGCCGACAAAGAATCTGAAGAAAAGGCTAGAACCGAATTAGCTGATCAGAAAGTACTTATTGAAAAAGACATTCTAAGCGTTAAGCAAATTAATAGTGTCATAGCTAAAAAGTCCATTGCAGCAAATAGAAATTCCCATTTATTGAGCGTTCATGAGCTACTAAATTATGTGAAGGGGATCCCCAATAGAACGAACTCTATAGAAAATTTAAGACAAAGATATCTAAGTGAAGAGCAAAATATCTCCTTCTATTCTAATTTAATTAAAGACACCAAAAGTCAATTAGAGATGGCAAATAGGATTTCCTCCATTAATCAAAAGATGAAGTATATTGAAGATCAACTAAGAGAAGAGATAAAAACCTATAATCAAAGTACTAGCGAATCTACTTCAGAGCATCTAGCAATTCTTTCCTTACTAGAAGACTTAATGAATAGAGAGGATAAAAGAATTTCTAGGTCTCTTGGTTTTATAGGAGCTTACACCAAGCTTAACAATGAAAATAAGGTTTCAATCTGGGAAAACTTGATTCAAAGACGAAATGAACTATATTCCGAATATAATTTATTAGAAAAATCCCTTCCATCAGAGAAAGAATTCAAAGAGCAAGTTCTAATTAGAAAAAGCTCCAAATAGCATAATCTGATGAAAGGACTATACAAAGTAGGTCCATAGATAATGACATCGAAATTTGCCTTATTAAGCGTCACCGATAAATCCGGTTTAAACGAATTTGCTAATTCACTAATTGCCCTTGGATTCTCGATCCTATCAACAGGTGGAACAGCAAAATATCTTTCCGATCATCATATCCCATATTCTTCTGTTAGTGACTATACAGGCCAGATGGAGATTCTTGATGGTCGAGTAAAAACTCTTCATCCAAAGATCCACGGAGGCATATTAGCTAGGAGAGATAATCTAACAGACAATAAAGAAATGCTTGATTGTGGATTCTCCAACATAGATGTAGTGGTAGTTAATCTCTATCCTTATAAAGAAAAAAGGGTGGAATTTGATACAAATGGGAAGCTAACGGAGGATGATTTAATTGAATTCATTGATATCGGGGGGCCAACTCTTCTTAGAGCCTCCGCGAAAAACTATAAATATGTCTATTCTGTAATCGATCCTTCTGATTATAAAGAAATAGTATCTGTGCTAAAATCAGGCAGTGATACCAAAGCTCTCTCATGTAGGAAGAGGCTTGCCAGTAAAGTATTTGTTAATACTGCCTCTTATGACCTTGCAATTGCTGAGTTTCTTTCAAGGGAAGATTCTACCTGTAAATCAAGTACTGAAAGCCAGTATACAGGAATTGTACTAGAAAAGGTTCAACCTCTTAGATACGGTGAAAACCCTCACCAGAAAGCAGCTTGGTATAAACCATTTGGTGTAAAAAATAAGTCAGCTTTTAGTCAACTACAAGGTAAAGAGTTATCATTTAATAACATTAATGATTTATATGCTGCGGTATCACTCACTTTAGATTTAAACAAAGTATTCAAGGATCATCCAACTTGTGTTGTTATAAAACATGCGAATCCCTGCGGTATTGCTATTGGTAAAGACACTCTAGACGCCACGAATAAAGCCATATCCTGTGATCCAATGAGTGCCTTCGGTGGCATAATTTCTGTTAATATGACCTTAGACAAAGAAACGGCTGAAGTACTGACAAAATCATTCTATGAAGTGATCGTAGCGCCAGAAATTAGTGAAGATGCACAAGCAATTCTAGCTACTAAAAAGAATCTAAGAGTACTTAATGTTTGCCTGAAAACTCTTCAAGAAGGGAAAGAGAATTATCCAGAAATACGAACTCTCATAGATACAGCCTTAGTTCAGAATCAGGACACTACACTTGGCACAAAGGAATCATGGAATTGGGTTAACGGTGAAAGCTTTAACCAAGAAGATGAAAAAGATGCTTTACTAGCTTGGACCGCTGTTAAACATGTTAAATCTAATGCCATAGTACTTGCAAAAAATGGTTTAGTAATTGGTATTGGAGCGGGTCAAATGAATAGATTTGATTCCACCGAACTTGCCATTTTAAGAGCTAAGAGACATGATCATGACCCACAAGGGAGTATAGCTGCAAGTGATGCTTTCTTCCCATTTGGAGATACTGTTGAGAGCCTCCATAGAGGTGGCATAAAAGCAGTTCTTCAACCTGGGGGATCAATTAAAGATCAAGAGGTAATTGATACCGCGAAAAAGCTTGATGTTAAAATGATTTTTACTGGCACTAGGCATTTCAAACACTAGGATTTAGTTTTATGAATAAAATAGCGGTAATTGGAAACGGCGGAAGAGAACATGCATTGGCATGGAAACTTGCTCAAAGTTCTGAAGTTGAACATGTGTATTTAATCCCAGGAAACGGCGTACAAGAAGATAAGATTACTAGTACCGGAATTTCTCTTGATAACTTTGAAGCTATTGCGGACTTTTATTCTCAAAATGAAATTTATTATATTATCGTTGGTCCCGAGGCTCCTCTAGCTAAGGGTATTGTAGATGTTCTTAGTAAAAAGAATATTAAAATATTTGGCCCTTCTAAAGAAGCAAGCCAGATGGAATCCTCCAAAGTCTTCTCTAAAGGAGTCATGGAAAGAGCAGGAGTACCAACTGCTAAAGCCAACACATTCTCAGATAGCAAAGAAGCCATAAAATGGCTTGAAGAAAACGGTGCACCAGTAGTTATTAAAGCAGACGGACTAGCGGCAGGAAAAGGCGTTGTAGTAGCTATGACTATAGAAGAAGCTAAAGAAGCAATTCTTGATTGCTTAGAAAATAGTGCTTTTGGAACATCTGGTTCTACGATACTGCTAGAGGAGTACCTCGATGGTAGAGAAGCCTCTGTAATGGCTATCATCGCCAATGGACACATTACAATGCTTCCAATTAGCTCTGACTATAAAAGAGTTTTTGATGGTCAAACTGGTCCCAATACTGGCGGTATGGGTGCTGTAAGTCCTACAACTGTAATCTCAGAAACTAAGCTCTTAGAAATTAGAGATACTGTATTTATTCCGACCATAAATCAATTAAAAAAAGAAGGGATTAATTATACTGGTTTTCTTTATGCTGGTCTAATGGTTAACAGCAATGGATCTTACAAGGTTATAGAATTTAATTGTCGCCTGGGCGATCCTGAAACACAAGTTTTGATGCAAAGAATTAATGAAGATCTATTTAGAATAATGGAGATTGCGATTCTAGAACCTGAGAATCTTCCTGAAATAATTGAAATGAATGAGTTAACCGCTTTAACAGTTGTGCTCGCATCGAAGGGTTATCCTGCAGAGGTTGATGATGGTCACGAAATTCATGGTTTAGACAAAACAATAAATAACCTAAAAGTATTTCAAGCTGGGACCAAACGTACCGACGGAAAAATAATTTCTAAAGGAGGTAGGATACTGACAGTTACAACTTCTGGTGAGTCTATAGATGCTACTAGAAAAACTGTATATGAAGCAATTAAGGGAATTTCATTTGAAGGCGCTCACTATAGAAGAGATATCGGACTCTAAATCTATTTTCTTACTACTAGCTCTTCCATAGTCTCAATTAAACTCTCAAAGTTTAAAGGCTTAGGAAAAAATCTATTTATACCGACATTATGACATTCTTCTATTACATGACTTTGCACGTCCGCAGAGATTGCAACAATTGGTATAGCCTGATAAGGCCTATTGCTATTTCTCACCAGTCTAGACACCTCATATCCACTCATTCCCGGCATATGGAGATCTAAAAGCACTAACTCAAATGCTTCTTCATCTAACTTCTCAATTGCTTCAGCACCAGATGAAGCAATTATAGTATGAAACCCTTTCTTCTCAAGGTATCTAGCGGTAGTAATTCGGTTAATCAGATTATCGTCAACCACAAGAATTCTATTTTGATTACTTGTCTTATCATATACTGCCATATTTCCGACATATTTAACGGCCTCTAGTCTATTATAACTATCAAACTCAACTTTTGAACACTCCACAGGGATTGTAACTTTGAAAACAGAACCAATACCCTCCCTACTTTTAACACTAATCTGTCCTCCCATGATATCAACTAACTTCTTGGAAATTGCTAATCCTAATCCAGTACCGCCATGATTTCGAGTTATGGAAGAATCAGCTTGATAAAATGAATCGAATATTAATTTAGTTTTCTCTTCTGATATTCCGATTCCAGTATCAACAATTGAGAATTCTACCTCAGTCCGGGAATCCACCTTACTAGCTCTAACCAGCAACATCACAGCTCCTCTTTCAAAGGTAAATTTCATCGCATTGCCAAGAAGATTTATTAAAATTTGACGCAATTTCGCACTATCGCCAAATATTATTCGTGGAACGTCTTTAGCAATATCTACGTAGAAGCATAAATTCTTCTCAGACACCATTCCAGACATGAGTCTTTCAACATCCTTTAATAAAAAAAGTAAGGAATACTTTTGATAGTCTAATGACAATTTACCGGCTTCTATTTTGGAGAAATCTAAAATATTCGAAACTATCGTTTGTAGATGAGAGGCAGAAGAACAAATGCCCCTTACGTCTTCTGCTTGATCTGGGTCTAAGTTAGAAGCTGACAAAAGTTGAGAAAGAGAAAGTATACCATTAAGAGGCGTGCGAATTTCGTGACTCATTGTCGCTACAAAGTCGGACTTTAAACGAGATGCTTCCACAGCATCATCTCTTGCTTGCTTTAGCTTAGATTGGATTTCTAATTCAACTCGTTTCTCATTCTCATAGATTTCAAACTGCTCTACCAATCTAGCTTTTAGACAACTCCACGCAGACCTACCAATAGGTCCTTCCTCCTCATCTATTCCAATTTGTTCAAGTAGCTTAGTTAAATAGTTTTTCATTTCAACTTGGTAGTCGGCATGTAAACCAATAAAACTTAGTTTACATGCGACTAGGGATCAAAATCAGAAATTTTCCTAGCGACAAGCCCGATAAGAATATTAAAATCTAGCTAACTGCTTCTCGCACAGATCAACTAGATTAATTTTAGATATATCAAATTCAGATTCCTTGAACACCTCCAATATTTCAGGAGATCTCTCTGTCAGAAGGTTAGTATAAGAGACCCCATTCCGAGCTAAACTAAGTGTCTTCTCATAGTAATCTTTTACATCTTCTAAATACTCAGGCAGACAAAAGGCTCTTGAACCGGCATCATATATTGTACATCTCTCTAAGGGATAGAATGGATGTTCTGTCTGAGATTGAATAAACTCATCTGCCATAACAGAATTACATCTCAATAAATCAGTGCCAGTATATTTAATTGAGACAGGAGTTTCTGGCGTTGCGACAGAAAAACATCCTTCAAAATAGATCACTACCGATCCTTTAAAACTAGGAAACTTTTGTTTAGCCTTCCTTGAGATATTCTCCATAATTTCATGCGATCTGGGTCCACCAATAGTAAAGAAAATAAGAGAATTAATATCTTGTCCCTCTTTCTCTGCTATTTCCAATAATTCCTCTAGCGCAAATTCTAAACTTGTCCCCGTTGCAACGACATCTCCAAAGAATATCACACCGTTTTTAGGCAAATATACTTTCTTATAATTACTCTCTGTAATGTACCATTCCTCTGGACTATTTTCTTGCCTAGCTCTTTGAGCACTGAGGAATGCAGTGCTATGCCTATTCCAGTTATATGCCTCTCCTAAAGCTTCCCTTAATCCAAAGTTTAGTCCACCTCTTAGAATATTTAACACACAAGCATTATCCTCGACGAAATCAGCTCCTATCAAAACAGAAAGAATAGATCTCATAGATTCTAAAGTTTTTATACAAGCAACTTTTAGAAGCTCTGTATATTCCAAGCCATATACGAATGGATCGTTAACTATTCTCCTAGATTCACTAGTTGAACTAATAAGGACTTTAACTAGGTCTGACCCCCCTTCAGCATATTCATAAAGTGAGCATTCTTCAGATTTAGTAATAGGCTTTAGAGTAGTCATATTCTCAATAGATTAAATGTTATTGCTCAAGGTATCTAGCAAATTTTTATAATCTCGCCAAATCCATGCCCCCCTTAAATCAACATAATTTCAGATACTTAAAAGCCACCGATAGAAATATATACACTTAAACTTGATGTTTATACGCAGTTATATATAAGGAGAAAAATAATCTTAGTTCTTTGAAATTTTAATCCGTGTAGATTTATTTAATTCTGCGCTGTGCTGAAAGTGGTCAGCACAGCGTGGTTTCGGTTTTTTTTGTGGTTTAATATTGAAAGGGCTGATGATGAAGGCTTTGATAGGGTTCTTGTTTTTATTGATGGGCACATTCCTTGGACTAGTTGCTTGGGATGACTTGATTAACGAATTGAATTGGCTTCCAGAGAAAATTCAGGAACTCAATATTTTCGACATGATTGTGCATCCTCTGTTCCTCGGAATTGCTGGACTCTGCTTTGCATACCTTCGATCAGAGAAAAAGAAGAAAGAAATAGCAGCAGGCAAGGCCACAACAACAGCAATTTGTCAGCAACTAGAAATTACTCGTGTTCGAATTCTAGATCAAGGTACAAAATTTCTACTACACTGGAAAAATACCGGTTTCTACTCCACTACTGCCATGAAGGAAGCTTGTGGTTCAGACGAAGGAACTACGTCACTCACTAGGGATGTGGACAGAGCTATCGCAGACTCTCAAACCATTGTACCTGAATTATCAAGTTTCTTATCTCTTGCAGCTTTAAACGGACTACTCACCGCTCACTGCTCTAATCGCGCGAGTTTTCCAGGTACTGCTACACCCATGATACTCGTTGCTGCGGCGGAAGACCCCGCGCAAGTGAAGTTCTTACGCATCTTCGAAATTTTTCCTGCAATGCTGCTTCTCTTTATTGATGAATGGAACTGGGATATCCTCGGAACACCAAGAAAGGTGCAAGCATATAGAGCTATGGCTCTCAAAATTATTACAAGACAGATTTTCAATTGCGCCGGAGAGGTCCCTGCCTGGGATAAATTTCAACCTGGACCAATCTTTGCCGTGAGAGATCTTCCTTATCTAAGGCCATCAAAAGGCATTGATTGGACTGATCCAAAATGGCACTTTGATCCAAGAAACTTACCTAGCAAAGAAGTTCTTCAAAACAAAAAGCAAGATCTGATTAATCATTTAAGCTCTGTTGCGATGTCTCCAGATGAAGATTATTCTGGCCCTTTCTCACCAGTTTCCAGAGATCCAAACTTTACTGGATGGCTTTTGCAATTCGAAAGGGACTTCAACGCAAGTAAAAAACACACACCTTCCATGTGGTTCTAATTGATCCTTGACCATTCATTAAGCGTGGTTGGGACCATAAAGGTTACCTAACCACGCTATTCTATCTATTTGTTTAATTTAGCCGTCCCGGAATATTCACAAGTGGCCTTAGTCCCACAACTAGCGGCTCCAATATAGTCCCAAGTGACAGACGTTTCAGAGTCTTTTGTTATAGTTACAGTCTCCCATCCGTGGCATTCCAATTCTGCTTCTGGTATAAAATTGTGAGTGCTTGGAAATTCAATTACTCCCTGATTATTACCTTCTCTAGCGACTAAACTAGCAATACTAGTTTCAGAATCGATAACATCATAAGTATTGTTACTTAGTTTATTAAATGTCCAAGAGATTGGATATTCGCCTCCAAAAAATGCACAGACTGGATCTCCAGCATCCACTTTTACACTTGCATTACCTGACCATGTACCTGAGAAGTCAACTGAATCATCTGAAGAACCTCCACCGCCACATGCTACAAACATAGTTAATACACTCAAGCTAATACATTTTGAAATTTGTTTCATCTCTTTCCCTTATATTTTTTGTTATAAAGTGGAAAAAAAACCTTAAAAACACGCTGAGAAGCGAACTCCTCAGCGCTATACGATCGAATCACCAGAAGCCCGTATTACTTAGGACAACGGCAAATTGCACCGCATCGACAAACCGCACAAGGGCGACACCTCCTTTTTACTGCGGTAAGAACGTACTCACCCCAGCTCGGTCGAGGTGAAACGCTTACGCCGTCTCCGGTCTTACCCGTAAGAAGCACGTCATCACTCAAGCCACAGATCTCCCGACTATCACGTGCAACAGTCAACCCTTGCTGTTCCTGCTTCTCCCCACAGGAACAACCTCCTTCCGGTGGCGCTGGACCTGGGATAAAGAACATCGCTACAATTGTAGCGAGAATTCCCGTTTGCATACCACATACAAAAGTCATCCAACTCTGCTTCATGATAAAGCACTCCTTCTCAAAACCTTGACCTCTAACAACCCACTACGCAGAGGGCTGTTAACAAGCCAAACCTCGTTTCCACTTGCGCTAGATATTACTAGCGCAAGTTTTTTTCAATTAGTCAGAATGTCACACAGGCAAAATGTCGCAGTGAATTAGAACTGATAACTAAGAGCTAATCTTAGTCTATCTTCTGGAACGATGATTCCATTATCCTTGTCAGTAAGTCTTACTTGATACGCAAGCTCTCCTGATAAATTAGACTTGAAAGTTACACCAACAGAGGGGCCAAGAAATAGATTGGAGAAAGAGGATAGAGAAACACGCTCATTATCTCTTTCATCTGCACCCTTATTCTCTCCACTTAGATAAGCATGAACGGACACAGAAAAATCATCATCCAACAAAACAAAATATCCAGGATTAGTGTACCAGAATAAATCATTTGCAAATTGATAATCA
>JBILFC010000036.1:0-16630 GCA_044351785.1 Bdellovibrionota bacterium | reverse complement strand
ATTATTTTCGGATTTGCTTTTAAGGTTTCTTTATTCCCCTTTCATGTTTGGACTCCAGATGTATATCAAGGGGCACCGACAAGTATTACTGCTTTTATGGCTGTAGTAGTTAAATTGGGTGCTTTTGGTGCTTTCTTAAGACTTTTTTCAGTTTGTTTTATTGATACCGTTCAAATTTGGGGTAATGTCGCTTGGGTTATGGCGGCTTTAAGTATGACTGTTGGTAATGTATTAGCCATTCAGCAGACTAGTATAAAGAGAATGTTGGCTTATTCTTCTGTAGCTCATGCGGGGTATATTTTTATTGGATTTTTAGGACTTTCAAGTGGAGAGGATGTTTCAGAAGTACCGACTTATTATTTATTCGCATATTCCATAATGACTTTATCCTCTTTTGGAATTGTTTCCTTAGTGACAGCAAATTCTAAGTATCAGTACGAGAAGGATTCTTTAAAAAGTTTTCAAGGACTTGGATGGCGTAGACCTTGGCTTGGTATTGCAATGACTATATCTATGTTAGCTCTAGCGGGTATGCCGCCATTAGTTGGATTTCTTGGAAAGTTATATTTGTTTATGTCAGCGCATCAGTCCGGATTTACTGGTTTAGCTATTATTGCAGCTCTTAATTCAGTAATAAGTATGTATTACTATCTAAGAGTAATAGTTGAGATGTACTTTAAGGAGCCTGAGGAGTCAGCTGAGGTTATTGCCTTGCCTTTTGGTCCTGTATTAGCAGTAACATTTAGCTCTGTCTTAGTGGTTGTTTTAGGTGTTTATAGTCAGCCACTATTTTTAGTTGTTCAGTCAGCATTTAAGTAGATCAATTGGTAATGATAAAGTGAAATTTTCAATATTAGCAAGTGGTAGTAAGGCTAATTCAACTGTAGTTTCTTCTGGATCAACATCAATTTTGGTAGATTGTGGTTTATCTGCTAAGGAAACCTTCATTAGGCTTAATTCAAGGGGCATTAGTGAGGGGAACTTAAGTGGGATTATTATCTCACATGAACATGATGACCATGTCAAAGGGGTTAAGGCATTAGCGAATTATACCGGTTTACCGGTATATGTTTCCGAGGCAACTTATTTATCTTCTTCTGTTTTACGGGGTATTTCCATAAATCAAATTCGATTTTTTGATCCTGGTATAATATTTCATGTTGGTGAAATTGAGATTTTGCCTTTTTCTGTATCACATGATGCTGCCGATCCCGTTTGCTTTAAGTTATCAAATGGTGAAAAATCTATAGGTATTCTTAGTGATTTAGGGGTTTTCTCCTCTAATGAATTGTCGATTGTTAGGGGTGTTGATGCTCTTCTTTTAGAGGCTAATCATGATCTTGATAAGTTATGGAAAACCCACTATCCTTGGTCTGTGAAAGAGCGAATTGCGGGGGATCGTGGTCATTTAAGTAATGAATGTGCTTCTAGATTTATTTTTGATTTTGAAGGACAGATGATTAAAACACCAAGGTTTATTATTGCCACTCATGTGAGCGAAAATAGTAATACTTTTGATTTAGCTAGGACTGCATTAAGTTCTAGCTGGAGGGGAACAAGGGTGCCTCATTTTGAATCAGCCCTGCAAGCAGAAGCAACAGATTTGTATGTTTTATAATGGAATAGAATAGGTAGTAGTTAGATGATTAAGCGTTATACACGTCCAGAGATGGAGTTAATTTGGGATGAGAAGGAACGATTCAAGTTATTGCTTGAGGTAGAGTTATTAGCAATGGAGGCTATGGCTAAATATGATATCATTCCTAAAAATGCCGCTAAGGTAGCTAGAGAAAAGGCATCTTTTTCCGTTGAAAGAATCCATGAACTAGATAAAAAGTTAAAACATGATGTGATTGCATTTTTAACTTCTGTTTCAGAAACTATTGGAGAGGAAGGTCGGTATTTGCATTTTGGAATGACTTCTTCTGATTTAATTGACACTGCATTCTCTGTGCAACTGGTAAAAGCATCGGACTTAATTATCGATGGTCTAGATGAGTTACTTGTAGCTTTAAAGAAGCGAGCAGAAGAACATAAATTGACAATTTGCATGGGTAGGACGCATGGGGTTCATGCAGAACCTACTACCTTCGGATTAAAACTTGCTGGATTTTATGCTGAGATTAAAAGAGCTAGAGAGCGTATTGAAGCAGGGAGAGAGGGGATAAGAGTCGGTGCTATCTCTGGTCCAGTTGGAACATATTCCCAGTTGCCACCTGAGATTGAAGCCTATGTTTGTGAAAAGTTAGACTTAAAGCCAGCGGCGGTTTCTACTCAAGTACTACCTAGAGATCTTCACGCCGGACTTTTTCAAACTTTTGCTTGTTTGGCTAGTTCTATAGAAAGAATTGTATTGGAAGTTAGGCATTTACAAAGAACTGAAGTTAGAGAGGCAGAGGAGTTTTTTGCAAAGGGACAGAAGGGAAGTTCTGCCATGCCACATAAACGTAATCCTGTTCTTTCTGAGAATGTAACTGGTCTTTGTCGGGTGATTAAATCTATGGCTAGTGCCTCATTGGATAATGTTGCTCTTTGGCATGAGAGAGATATTAGTCATTCTTCTTCTGAAAGAGTGATTGCTCCAGATATTACTTTAGCTCTAGATTTTATAATTCATAGAGTAACAGGCCTTATTTCTGATCTACTTGTTTATCCAGAGAGAATGAAGAAGAATATTGCTTCATCAGGTAATTTATATTTTTCTTCAACCTTATTAGTGGCTTTATCTGCTAAAGGGATTTCAAGAGAAGATGCTTACGATATTGCTCAGAAGAATGCGATGAGGGTTTGGGAGTCAATTGATGGTGAGTCGCCCTTAGATTTTAAAGCCGAGGTTTTAAAGGATTCTGATGTTTTAAAGTTAATGACTCAGGATGAATTAAATGAAGTATTCTCGAATGATAGGTACTTTAACTATGTAGACGAGATATTTAAACGTGCTTTTGAATCATAACATTTATAGAATATTAAAAGGGTAATTTAAATGATCGCAAAAGTCTTAATTGGTCTTAAAGAAGATGTGCTAGATCCTGCTGGTAGGGCATTAACTGAACAACTTAATCACCTTGGATTTACGGAAGTTAAGTCTGCGATGATAGGTAAATATATTCAGTTAAATATTGATACTGGTGATAGAGTTAAAGAGAAAGAGCGTGTCGAAGATATGTGTCATAAGTTACTTCATAATCCTTTGATTGAAGATTTTGAAGTGATTCATGAAGTGGAAGAGAAGAAAGGGGAGTCTAAGAAATAAAAGTGAAAGTAGGCGTTATTGAATTTCCAGGATCGAGTGGTGTATTTGATGCAGAGTCAGGTATTTCTGAGGTCTTCGGCCATGAGGTAAAAACTATATGGCATCAAGAAGAGTTTATTAAAGGAATCGATGCTTTAATTATTCCGGGAGGATCAGCTTTCGGAGATTATCTTAGGCCAGGGGCACTTACTAAGGCTTCACCTGTAGTTCATGCCATTAATAGATTTGCAAATGATGGTAAACCTGTTTTAGGACTTGGAAATGGATTTCAGATTTTATGTGAGCTAGATATTTTACCAGGTGCTTTGTTAACTAATCTTAATAGTGAATTTTTAAGTGTCGAGACATTTATGATTCCGGATGATCGGTCTAGTATCTGGACTAAGCATTTAGAAGAAGATGAAATATTCAGACTTCCTTTAAGTTGTTATTATGGTCGGTACTTTGTAGATCCTAGAACTCTACGAGATATGGAAGAAAACGAGCGAATAGCATTTAGGTATTCAGATTTCGAAGGTGAAGTTCATATGGATAGAACCTTTAATGGAAGTATCAAAAATATTGCAGGAGTTCTAAACCGACACAAGAATGTACTCGGCCTCATGGCCCATCCTGAACGAGCCCTCGGCGGGACATTTGGTGGGGAGGATGGGAAGAGGTTTTTAGAAGGGGTGTTTGGGGGGATGGTAGGTTAATTAGAAAAAGCCTGCCTACTAACCTAAGTCTTAGTTAATTTAAGATTCTAATGCTATTGAAAATGGCAAAATCTGATAAAACAATCTATGTTCTTAGTGGGCTTGGTGCTGACAAACGAGTTTTTCAGAGGATAAATTTTGGAAATCATAAAGTTATATTCGTTGATTGGATAGCAATCCAAGATGGTGAGAATATTAAAGGCTATGCACAAAGAATAGCTGAAATAATCAAAGCACCCCAGCCAATTTTAATTGGAATTTCTTTCGGGGGAATTGTTGCAAAAGAAATCGCCAGCCTTATAGAAATTGATAAATTAGTCTTATTATCAACGATAGAAAATAGAGATGAACTGCCTTTAATGCTAAAAATCTTAGCAAGCTTGAAAGTTGATAGGCTGATCCCCTCGTTTATCCTTAAAGCGCATAGTTTTATTGCTGATTATTTCTTTGGTGTAGATACACCTGCAAATAGTGAAATCCTAAAAAGTATACTTAAAGATACAGACCCCGCTCTCTTAAAATGGTCATTAAGGCAAATAGCATTATGGGAAGCACCTGGAAAATCAAAAGCTATATCTAAAATTACTATTCATGGAACTCATGATAAAATTCTGCCAATGAATCTAGCGAAAGAGTATAACTATAAAATTAAAGGAGCGGGACATTTTCTTACATTAACTCATTATCTTAAAATAAATGAAATACTTAAGCATGAGCTATTAACTTAGAATGAAGAAGAAAAAATACTAGCAAAGGGATTTCAAATTGTAGGAATGCGTGTATCTTATCTTATTTTTTTGATGGCATGCTCAATTCATTAAGATCTTGTAAATTATTTTCTAGGAAATCACTTATTGATAACTGCTTTTTCTCTGTTTTTGGTTGGAATTTATGGCTGTCGATGAATTCTAAGGATTCTTTTGATATTAGTGCTTTTGCGATTGATCCGTGTTCGCTCGCTAAGCCTCGATAGAAGTTGGCTACTTCTCCAAGATCTATTTCTTTATTTGCCCAATTAATCCCTTTCTGGTGTGTGACTAGATCGTTTAGAGGAATTTTGTTTAGTTCTTTGTACACAGCGTCAAGTTCAATTATCGTATCTAGGGAAGGCACAAGTTCTTTTAAAGCTTGACTTTTTCGTCGAGCTTCTGAGATTCTCGGTTCAGTTTGTTCAACATGCATAATCTCATGACGCGCAACTATGCCACTAGGGACATACTTCTTGCTATCAACGGTCCCATCTTTTTCAACTACCGCATGAACGTTCCATGTATTCGATTCGTTTTCTATGTCATAGGTATAGGTCGCTCCAAGCCTGAAGTCTATATCGCTCCAGTCAATTGCGTTTTCAGAAGTTACTCCTGCTTTTTCATATTTCTTAATATAATCAACAAATCTATCCATACCCAATTTGTCAGCCTGTTCTTTCTGCTCTTTGGGAATAAGGTTTATAAATTCAGGATTATATAGCGCTTCTTCAAGATGTGCTAAGTTGGGATGATCTTTTAAGGCTGAACGCAACTGAGCTTCTTCCTCAGTACGAGCACCTACTACCGGACTTAGTGCAGAATGTCGCCCAGGAGAATGAGTAAAGTTTAATTTTTCTTTTAGGTCGACTGAAGGAGTCTGATCTTTAGGTGCTTCAGAAACTGTTGAATTGTGAGTATTCCTAGGTATATTTGTATGTTGTGGACCCATGTGCTTGTTTACCTGACTGAAGTCTACTTGATATAGTTATGTGATATTTGATAGTAATGGTGAGATGTCTTACCTTTAGATTCCAGCCTCTCTATCAGTCTGACATTTACTTGGGGCTTCAGATGGAAGCTAATACCCACAAATAACTTATCGTAAAAAAGTGGATTTCTATATAAAATAGAGGATGTTAAGATGGCAGGGAGCTTATAGTTAGGGAAATATTTAGATGGATTTATTTTTAAAATTACTGTTCTTTTTTTGTTTAATTCCATTGGCAATTGCTGATGAGGCTGTAACGTTTAGTGCCCACGATATTAGAGCTGGTGAAGGCAAGTATTGTAGTCAAAAATCATTTGTGGATATTCATGCTCATGCTGCTTGTTTGGATGATGGTGGTAAGACTTGTTTTGTTAGTAAAAGGATGAAGGAGCAACGTGTTGCTCTTGGTCTGGTGAATAAATATAAATCCTTCTTTGATGCGTTCGGAGTATCTGAGGATGATTTAAGGGAGAAGGGTGGTGAGCATTTTTTTCAACATGTTAGTAAAAAAGTAGAAGATTCATCTTGTGTTCAATCTATAGTACTGTTAGCGCTCGATGGTTCGTATCAATTCGATGCGAGTGAGATTGATTATGAGAATACTGACTTTGTAGTGAGAAATGATTTTTTGTCGGAGCAAGTACGGCCTTATAAAAATTTACTTTGGGCGGCTAGTATTAATCCTTTTCGTAAAGACTTTCGCGAAGAACTAGAGAAGGCATATAGAAATGGAGCGGTGCTAATTAAATTAATTCCTCCAATTCAAGGAATCCCTCTTAAATCAAAAGATACTTTGATTATTGAAAGGTTAAAAGAATATTTTAGTTTGGTAGCTAAGTATAATTTGCCAATTTTAGTGCATTTAGATGAAGAGGGTACGTTTTCGAAAGAATTAGAAGAAAAGTTTGGAAAGTATGTTGGGCTTTCTGGAATTGAACTTGCTTTGGAACAAGGTGTAACGGTAATTGTGGCTCATGTTGCATCGAGAAATTCTTTAGAACATTCTGAAGAGGGGGAGAAGAGTTCAAGAACCTATTCTACTTTGTTGGACCTTATGAAGCAGGATAGATATAGGAATAAATTATTTGCTGATATCTCTGCTTTACCAACGATTGTAACAAGAGATGATCATTTATGTAGAGTTGTAAAAGACTTTAAGGGGCAGGAGGATAGATTGCTCTGGGGAAGTGATTATCCTTTGAATTATTGGAAAACGACTTCTACACTATTAGTAGGAGTGAGTTGTGATCGTAGCTACTTTTCAATGACTAGTGATGAAGGATATGCACTTTCAAGTAAAAGAAACCAATGGGATAGAGGGATATTTTTACAGAGAAATATGGGTGTATCTGATCGGATATTTAATAATACAAGAAAGTTTTTAGTAGATCGGGGTTTAGTAGAGGTAGGTTTGGATGGTAGCCTTAGAAGTGTAAAGCGAGAGTTTTAGAGTCTATGTCAAGGGATCCTGGACTAAGAAGAAGTTATCCTTGGATTTCAGGCTTGTTATTGCGTAGATTCTGTATAAATAGCAAAAAGCCCCAGAACGCAACTTCTGCAATGAGAAAAAGCAAGAACATAGTTATGTTGGAATCAGAATTTGGAAATTGTGGAAGCATGTAGCTATTCTTATTGTAATTGGAGCCACTACCGCCAATGGAAGTGAGTAGTAAAGGGAAGAGGCTATAAAATAGTATAAGGTATAATAAGTTTGCAGATAGTGGGAACTTGATGCTTCTAACTTTCGCTATAAATGACATGGCAATAGTATCTCTAAATGCAAGGGCGATAAGACTTAGAGAAAATAATACTGAAGTCCATTTGGGACTAATAAATAAATTTAGTATAGTAAATGTTAATAGAATAGAAAATGATCTAGCCCAGATAGGGGAGAGATAAAGTGCGTTCTTAAGATCATATTTTTTAAGGTAGTTTACCCATTGTGTATATTTCTTCACATTTGTGATCTCTATAGGTAAAGTGGCTAGAGTAAGACTAAAAAGAAAGAATATTCCCGTACTAAAGTCAAAACTAACTTCTTTATAGTAACGAAATCCGTTAAATCCACTAAAAATTAGTCCACAAATAAAGCAAAAAATGAACCAGTAGATAGGTTTTTGTTTGATCTGCAAGTGTGTTTGTATAATTCTTAGACACAACATATATCCACAGATCGTGAAAAATGTGAGTAAGATTGCTGTTAAATTAAAACTGAAAAAATCATAACCAAACCAGACACTGTTATCTGGTTGGTTCATATAAAGATTATTGGGAATTTGAATATCTTTTACATTTCGACTAGTATCATATCCTTCCCATTTCTGTTTAATATCGAGGAATTGATCTATGGTCTGGACTATTAGTATACCCATAAAGAAATTGAATGTTAATAGTGGCAGAACCACGGTCCCTAGGTTTTTTAAATCTGCATATAGTCGAATAAATAAGTAGCTTGCAATTGCCATCAAATAGGAGAACAGAACCCAGGATGTTAAACATAAGCAAAACATGAATATAGTGATTTTGTAGTCTTGGATCAAATATTCTTTAAAAGAATATAGTCTTAAGTAGCAGGAGTAAGCTAGGCAGGGGATAATAATGAAAAAAGTGGAGATTAAAATTGTAGCATTTGAGCCGAATATTTTCCCAAGCAATAAATCTTTAGGTGAGATACTTGTCATGCGTATAGAATCCCAAGTATTCTCTTTAAACTCATCTGCAAAGTTACTAACAGCGGTAAAAGTTCCAATTATGAGAGAATACAGAAAGCCGAATGTACAAAACCAAAAGAAAATATTCTCTCCTATAACATAGTCAGTGGGGAGGTATTTTCTCCATGAAGGTACGTTAGGAAGAAAGCAAACCATCAGTGTAATTGAACAAATTAGTAGGGGAACTAATATCTTACTTAAGGAAAAGCTTAGCTGAAGATTCTTTTTTAGTTCTGGGTTCTTGAAAATCATATTATTCTTTAAGTGCGATATCTAAATACAATTTTTCTAACGAATGGCTATCTATCCTAAGAGAATTTACAAGTAAGGAATTCTCTATCAATGCTTTTAAGAGTGAATGCTGTTTGAAAGGGTCGTTGGGGACGGAGCAGAGCACCTCCATATTGGTAGAGTTTATAGATACTGGAGATTGAATTAAGGTTTGAACAAGATTTACCTCGTTCTGTGTTAGTGCTTGTGCAAAAGTAAATACAGCACTAATTGTTTCATCAATATTATGGCTATCTAGAGTTATATGTTCCTTAATTTCTCCATTTCTAAGAACCAGCATGGAGTCGCAATAATCTTCTAATTCCGAAAGAATGTGGGAGGAGACTATTATTTGCATATCCTCTTTATTAAGAGCTTTAAGGACAGTAGATAATTCGGAACGTGATTCTGGATCTAGTCCAGATGCTGGCTCATCAAGGAGAAGTACCTTGGGTTTATTGATTATAGCGATAGCTATTCCTACTCTTTGACGCCATCCTCTCGAAAGACTAGAGCATTTTTCAGGTAATTTATGTGAAATCCTCAGGAGTTTAGAGATATTTTCGATTCTTATTGCTGTTTCTTCTACACTTATTGAATGACAACCCGCGAAGTACTCTAGCGTTTCTTCAACAGAAAGATTTTCATATAATCCAAAATTGTCAGACAGGTATGAAATATACTTATGCGCTTCTCTAGGCTCATTTATTACATCTATGCCATTGATGTTAATTTGGCCATTGTCTGGCTTCCCTAATCCAGCCATACACCTTAATAAAGTTGATTTCCCTGCTCCGTTAGGTCCAACCAATGCAGTGATACCTCTGCGTGGAATTCTAAAAGATACATCTTTTAGAGCGTGAAAATTAGAGTATAGATATGAAAGATTTGATACTTCTATAAGTGCGTCACTTTTGCTAACGTTTTCCGTCTGGTCATTTACCATAGCGACTGCAAGTAATCATCAAGTGAGGTATTTCTATTATTAAGATCATCGAGAACCTTGCTTATTTCTTTTTCATCCATGGATGATTCAAGTATCTTTCGGGCTGTGCCTAAAGAGTCTTCTAGAAGAGCTCGGCCTCGTCCTCTAAAGTCCTTGGCTTCAGTGTTAAGCTTAACTTGAATCATGAAGATGGTTGTTTTGAGCTTCATTTTAAGTTCTTGAAGTGGACCTTCATCGGAATCCATAACAACGTCCTTAGCAAGTCTTTCTTGCATGCGTTTACGTTGTTCTTCCTCAATTAATCTATCTCTAAGAAGTTTATCGATTTCAAAATCACTTAATCCAGAAGTAGCAACAATTTCCATTGTCTGTTCTTCTCCAGTATCAAGATCCTTGGCACTAACATGAACTATCCCTTCAGCGTCAATTTCAAAAGTGACAGCAACATCTGGTTCCCCACGAGGGGCGGGGCGAATTCCCTTTAACTCAAATCTGCCGAGTGTTTTATTGTCGGGGGCAAAATCACTTTCTCCTTGAAGAATATGAATACTTACCTGAGGCTGATTAGGAGCACTCGTTGTTACTACTTCTGTCCTTTTCGTCGGAATCGTAGTGTTTCTTGGAATAATTGTGTGCATTTTCGCACCTTGAATTTCAATCCCAATACTTAAGCTAGTTACATCTAGTAAGCTTACACCTTTTACAAATCCTTGTAGAAGTCCAGCCTGTACTGCAGCTCCTAAAGCAACGGCTTCATCTGGGTCAACTGTATCTAGGGGCTCGACTCCGAAAATTTCTCTCGCAGCTTTTTTAACAGCGGGCATTCTAGTCATACCACCCACAAGAATCACATCGGTGATATCATCTGGTGTTAGGCTAGCATCCTCAAGGGCTTGTAAGCAGGGATCTTCAATTCTCTTTACTATCGGTTGAACAATTTCCTCTAGTTTCTTTCTGTCTAGAGGTATTTTCATATGTTCAAGGCCTTGAACAAATGTAAGTTCTACATCTACTTTAGGCTTATCTGATAGTTGATGCTTCGCTTCTCTTGCAGCATCTTTAAATCGCTGAAGTACGACCCTATCGTTTGATACGTCTTGACCAGTCTTCTTTTTAAATTCCTGTAGAAGATAATCAACTACAGCCATGTCAAAGTCTTCACCTCCAAGATAGGTGTCTCCGTTAGTAGACTTAACATCAAAAACCCCATCCCTAAGTTCTAGAATAGATATATCGAACGTTCCACCCCCTAGATCGAATACTGCAATCATTCTATCGGCATTTTTTTTCTCTTTAAAAGATTTATGAGTTTGTTCTTTTAAAGTATCTTTTCCATCTATTACGTTAAGACCAAAGGCAAGAGCTGCTGCTGTAGGCTCATTAATAATTCTTAAAACATCTAGGCCAGCAAGACGACCGGCATCTTTCGTAGCCTGTCTTTGAGAGTCATTAAAGTGAGCAGGCACTGTGATTACAGCTCGTTTTACAGGCTCGTTAAAGAAATGCTCTGCCACTGCCTTAAGTCTGTCTAATATCTGAGCTGAAATTTCCTCAGGGCTCATTGGAGTACCATTAACTTCTACCCAAGCATCTCCATTTTCTGCCTGAAGAACCTTATAGGGAAGTCTTTTACTTGCAGATACAATTTCTTCACTATTGAATTTTCTTCCAATTAGTCTTTTAACAGCGAAAATTGTATTTAGTCGGTTTGTAGTCTGCTGTTCTTTTGCCGCGTACCCCACAATAGGTTCATTCGTAGCTGATATTGCGAATATAGATGGGGTAGTCTGATTTCCTTTGTCATCAGCGATTACGACAGGCCTACCGTCTTTAATGTAGGCAACGCACGAATTGGAAGTACCTAAATCTATTCCTATTACTTTTTGCATTTTATGAATTTAATGAGTTATCTTTGTTTGCACTATATAAATATGATTCTAATCTATGCACCCAGAGTTTATAAGTTGTAGATAGAGGTAGTTTAATACTAATTGCACCACTAACTTCTATATTTTTACCCCCAACTTCTCCCTCAGCACCGATATGGATATCTTTTGAAAGTAGAAACTCTTTTACTTTCTCTATGTCTTCTGCTTTGCAGCTTACAAGGAATCTGCTTGATGTCTCAGAGAATAGATAGGAATCAGGTCGAACGGCAGCATTTCTTTCTTCCGGAACTACCGCTTCCAGTATATTAAGAGCTGCCCCAATAGGTCTATCTCTCAATAGACAACTTTCCACTAGAGCAAGTGCAAGTCCTCCTCGTCCTAAATCATGGCAAGATTGAAGAAGGCCGGTTTCGATTAAATCAACAATGTCATCACATCGTTTCTTTTCTTTAGCAAAATCAATATCTGGGACTAAGTTGTTGACTTGTTTATGAACGTAGTGCGCATACTCTGAGCATCCAATTTCATTTTTAGTATGACCTAGTAGTAGAATGATGTCGCCTTTATTTTTAAATGTGGGACTCATTAGATTTTTGTCATCTGCGATAAGACCAAGTCCAATAACAACCGGTGTGGGCATTACTGGGTTATTTTCATCGCCATTTCCTAAAGAAACCTCTTCAGACATAAGTGGGATGTTCCATATTCGGCTAGCATCACCAAGGCCCCTAACAGCTTCTGCTAAATCGCAAATATCTCTGTATTCACTTGGATTACCAAAGTTTAAACAAGTCGATAGTCCAATACACCTTGCTCCAACTGAAGCAAGATTTCTCATTGACTCAGCAATTGTCTGTACAGTACCTAAGTAAGGTTCCATCATTACATAAAGTGAGTTAGAAGTTACTGATAACGCTAGTGCTTGCTCAGAATTAGAAGATTTATTTCCGATTCTCACCACTCCACTATCCATTCCGGCTTTTAATAAACTTCTTCCTCCTACTAACTGATCAAATGATGAATAAATAGGGTGCTTAGAACTTAAATTGGGATTAGCTAGTAGGTCAAGCCAAGTATCTTCAAGATTTGAAGGAATTGGTAAAACTTTTTCTTTCGTTGATAGTTCTGCTTTTAGATTGACTTCTCTGATAAGTGTCCAATCATCTTGTTCCATTTTTTTCTTTCTGCGAATGTCGTTAGCCCCATTATCTCTTTCAGCACGTTTTAACATTGGTGGAAATTTCACTACGTCAATAGTTTTGGAAATAACGCCACCTACCGCAAAATGAAAGGGGATATCTGCAACTTTATAATGATTCCAATAATATTCTATTCCATCTGCATCATTTACTTCACCTACTCTGGTAGATGTTAAATCCCACTTGTATAGGACATTATTCAATTCTCTATGCTTTTCACCACTTGTGATTATTAACAGTCGATCTGCGGATTCACTAAGAATTATTTCTAATGGTTTTAAGCCTTCTTGTCTTAGAGGGATTCTATCGATATCTAGTAGTATAGGTTGGCCAAGTCTTGTGGACATATTAAATGTTGCAACAGCTAAGCCTCCAGCACCTACTACAATTATTTCCTCAGCTAATCCTTTTTCAAGAGCCTCTTTACTTGCCCTTATCAGTCTGCTAGCTGCTAACGGGTCTCCGATCGGGATAGTTGTATTCCTTTCGCAGTTATAGATCGAACTTTTGTCTAGAATGTCGAACCCAGTTTTAGCTCCTACGTAGAGTATAGGGGAGCCGTATGGAAGCTTATTTTTTCTCTCTTCTCTTTTGCTGTTAATTATGCCGAGGACACCTGTGTTAACTAGTGGCGCTTTATTGTATCTTTTGTGGAAGTAGTAGTCTCCACCAAGAATAGGTAAGCCGAATCTATTGCCAAAGTTAGCGAGCCCCTTAATTAATCTTTTAAATCTTTGTTGTTGGTTGAGTCTTTCTGGATTACCAAATCGCCCAACTCCTAATCCTACTAAGGGCGTAGCACCCAAGGCCGTGAGTTCCAAAAGAGCTTGATCTAGAGAACCTTCCGCGCCAAAGCCTGGATCTATGTCGCATAGTTTATTTTGTTGAGCAATTCGAAGTACTAACTGTGTGTTTTCATCCAAATTTAAGATTCTAAGGCTACTACCTAAAAGAGGAACGAGGTCACCATGTTCGATGTTCGCTGCTTCTAAGAGTGCTTTGGAGTTTTTAAATGATATGCGATCAGACCATAGAGTAGCGAAGACCGAAGACTCAAAGTGATTTGGATCTCTACCTAAGCGATCCACAATACTTTCCCACTCAATAGCATCCAGTCCTAACTGGAGACCCTCTTCCAGAGTTATCGGAGGATAAAGGCTTACTCTTCTTGATCTGACCGCCATAATTTATAGGCTTTATATTTTGCCTTCAAATGCTAGCTTCCGAGCTTCTTCAGCTTCGTCTTCAGAAAGCTGTAGCCTAACTCTAATTTGATTGGCCATGCGAATTTCATGTTTTTCAACTTTTTGGTCAGCGACAACTATTTTCCATATCATTGCGAGTACCATTGCCTTCTGATCTTGGTTAAGAGTTGAATTCATAAATTCAAACATTTCACTTACCTTTTCTTTGTCGGCACGAAGTGTTTCGGCTTCTTCTAGAAGAGTTAAAGCGGAATTGTCTGAAAGGCCATAGTTTTTTTCCAATGTTCTAAAACATGATTTAACTTCTTCGGGGTCAAAATCATCATCAGCTCCAGCCATTTCTAACATTAGGACTCCTGTAGCTAAAATTACTTTTGATCGAATTTCTGGATCATCAAAAACGGAAGTTTCTTCTGACTTGCTGAATAGATCTTTAAGAGTATGTAACATTTTCCCTCGTATGAATTCTTATTACCTGATTAAAAGTAGAATATATAAATTTCAATATCTTAGCTCTTATAATTTATCGTCCATTCTAAATTTATTATAAAGCTATAATTGTTATGCGGTCTTATGTCAGTTGGCGCCATGGGTGATCTTAACTATCTGAAATAGTTGAATTTATTATTGTGCTAGTATTCTATATTCAGCTTTGCTATTTCTTTTTAAATTAAATTAGAATCCTCCACTAATACTATGAGAATTTAACTATGAATTGTACTATTTTGAAAATATCGCTTACTTTGGGTCTTATTTTCTCCACTTCTTGTCGTTTTGTGAGTCCTACAACTCAGGAAGTTAGAGAGTTGAATTCCTCTGGTGTATATGAAAATGGTGCTCCTGCTTGGGCACAACTACCAAAGGGAGAGTCCGTTGCTCTCCCTCAGAATGCTGGAATAGTACCGCAAACTTTCACAGTACCTGAGGCGGTGAGTTTATCTGCTGCTGCTAATTCTTCATCCTCCGTTACTGCTGAGATTGGTAGAGGGGTAGAAGGCCCAAAGGACGATATTAAAGTACAAGATAGCGCGAATAAAAGAACTTTGAATAACCCTGTTGATAAGGAGATTAGTAGTTCTCCATTAACTAAGTTAGAGCAACTTTGTCCTGGTACAGAGGAGATAGCTTCCAAAGCATTACAGGAGGAGGATGTTCCAACTAGAATTAAAAAATATTTATCTTTGAGTAAGAGATGCCCTAGAAGTAGTGATGTTTGGGTATGGTTGGCAAAGGATTATCGTCTTTTAAATCGAATTTCAGATGCGAGAAGATGCGTCCAAGCTGCCTTAGCACTGGAGCCGCAAAGTATAGATGCGAAAAAGTTATCAGTCGAACTGGGAGAGGAATCTGAATAGCATCTCCTCGAAGTTATTGTCGTTAAATGGATTTCCTAATTTCTCTAAATGGGGAAGAGTAGGGGAGCGGTCAGCGATTTTCCCCTTTCTCAAGGAAGAAAGATGTAAGGATCTTCCCCTCGCGGAATTGTGGTTTGGAACTCATAAAAATGGATTGAGTACTGTTAGTGTTGAGGGAGAGGATCTTTCCCTAAGGGACTACCTTAATAATAGAAGAAAATTATCTGATCTACCTTATCTTGCTAAGATTTTATCAGTTGACGCACCTCTGTCTATACAACTTCATCCACCTAAACAAATAGCTGAAGAATTACATGCTAAGGATCCTAAAAATTATCCAGATGGGAATCCCAAGCCAGAGATGTCAGTAGCTTTGACAGTTGTGGAGTTGTTGTGTGGTGTGAGAACTATAGAAGCGATACGAGAAATAGTATCCCAACAAGATGCTTTTAAAGCTCTTGGCCCCCACTTTTATAATTTGTTAGACGTAGGATCCTTGAGACCTTTGGCTAATTTTATTTTTAGTTTAGACCAAGCAGTATTAGATGAATTCTATAAAATATTGCTTCAGAGTGCTAATAGTGATCCATGGACGAACTTAGTTAAAAAGTTGTCTCAGCTTGGAGAAGACATTGATCCAGGTATTGTATTTGTATATTTTCTTGAGTTTATAACTTTACAGCCAGGAGAAGCTATTTTTATTGAGCCTGGTGTGCCACATGCTTACTTATCTGGGGACATGTTTGAATGTATGCAGTCCTCTGATAACGTTATAAGAGGTGGGTTAACGCCTAAGTTTATAGATAAAGAAAATTTTGTTAAAATTTTCACTGAAACCTTCTATGAGCCTACTTTAGACAGTGATTTCCTTAATGGTATTAACAATTATTCCCCTGTTAATTGCCCCTTTTCGGTTAAGCATATTCGTACTTCAGAAAAGTTTATTGTTGATATCCAAGCAAATAGTATGATCATAATAATTCATGGGAAGGGGAGTTTAACTATTGAAGGTGAATTGTACCGAGTAGAGGCTTATTCTTCTTATTTTATTCCTACCAAACTTTCGGAAATTGAGTTTTCAGCGGAAAGTCTGCTTGAGCTATTCGTGGTAGAACCTAAATAGAATAATCATTCTTGAAATAATTGAGCAATTTTAACTTCCTAGAGCGTCTTATTAGTTGAAATGTAAATTTATACCTTGCAGAAATCTTATAAAGATTTAACATGAGGGTGTCGATTACTTGAGTAGGCAACTTTATGCTTAGGATAAAGTATGAGCAGAGAAGATTATATAGATATTTCTTTAGAGTTAGATAAGGTAGGACTTGTTTGGCATCCAGAAATTGGCGATGAGATTTCACTTCGAGGTC
>JBILFC010000225.1:0-5158 GCA_044351785.1 Bdellovibrionota bacterium | reverse complement strand
GCAACGACTATTAAGAAAGCTATGCCGGTATTGTAAGACTCCACACAATAGAGAATCGCTCACAAAAGAGAAGCTAAGAATTAATGCCGGAACTCCGCTTTACAGTTCTTTAGGATGCAACAAATGCAACGATACTGGGATATCTGGAAGGATTGCAGTTTATGAATTTTGTGAACCTACATATGATTTAATTTCAACCCTTTCAACATTATTTAAAGATGGTTTAAATTCCTCTAACAATCAAGATCTTGAAACTGCACTGAGAAACTCTAGATACCTTTCTTTTGCAAACTCGCTAAGAAACCTTTTAATAGAGGGAATAATCTCAGAAGATGAGGCAGAAAGTATTTTATTTTAGAAGTTTATGTTGTAATTAGTAGCATACAAAAAAATTAAAATAACAAAATGCAAACAGAGAATTTAGAATCAACTAGCAGTAAAGTCATCAAGACAAAAGAGCTTGAACGCGAATCTGAAAATCTCGCTAAAATAATTTCCCACGAATTAAAACTTCATCACTTAACCGCAGAGCTACTCTGCATGCGAGGAATTAAATCCTCGGAAGAGGCTAAAGCTTTTCTTAATCCAACATTACGACAAGATTTACCGAACCCCAGACTGCTAAAAAATTCAGAACTAGTAGTATCAAGAATTATTCAAGCAATTAAAAATAAAGAATATATTACAATTTTTAGTGACTTTGATGTAGATGGAATGACCTCTGGATCTCAGCTCTATTTAATTCTAGCAAATGCGGGAGCAAAGCTTAGATACTATGTCCCCGATAGAGAGAAAGAAGGATACGGACTATCTACTTATGCTGTAGAAAAATTAGCCAAAGAGAAAACAGACCTTCTAATTACCTTAGATTGCGGAACTAGCAATATTAAAGAAATTGCCCTCGCAAAGTCTCTAGGACTATCTGTTATCGTAATTGATCACCATGAACTCGGGGACCTACTTCCACCCGCAGATATCATGATCAATCCTCATCAGGAAGGTTGTGAGTTTAAAGAAGCAAAACTTGCAACTGCAGGTATAATATGGCTAGTCGGGATTATCCTACTTAAAGAACTTGAAAATTTAAAAGATGATTTAAAATTAGATTTTCCGAAGCTACCAACAAGCAAGTCTCTTCTAGACCTTGCTGCGATTGGAACCATCTGCGACATGGTTCCTTTAAAAGGAGTAAACCGTTTAATCGCACATAAAGGAATTGAAAGCATTAGAAGCTCTATGCGCCCAGGAATTGAGGCCGTAGTAGAGATTGCTGGCCTACCTCAAGGTAAACGTTTCGCCTGCTCCCATATCGCCTTTGGTATTGGTCCTAGGTTAAATGCATCCGGAAGAATAGATTCTGCAACTTTAGGCTTTTCATTGTTAACATCAGAATCAATTGATGAATCTAAGAAAATTGCTCGAACAGTTCAAAACTTAAATCAAGAGAGAAAAGCATTAGAAACTCATGCTAAAGAGGTTTGTTTTTCAGAAATCGAAGAGCTTCACAGTGATCCCACGTCCAACCAATTTGCCTATGCTCTGTTCGACCCTTCATTTCACGTCGGCATTATTGGTATTGCTGCTCAGAGGGTGGTTGAAAAGTTCCATAGGCCAACGGCCGTGATGACACTAGTGGAAAGCGAGGGAAAACGCCTTGTAAAAGGTAGCGTTAGAAGTGTGGGTGGTTTTCATGTAGCAGATGCACTAAAGTCTCTCTCTCATTTATTAATTAATCATGGTGGCCACGCGGAAGCAGGAGGGTTTTCTTTACTCGAAGAAAATTTAGATGCCTTACAAAAAGAGTTTCCACAGACTGCTAAAGAATTTTTCGGAAATATCCTACCCCAGAAAATCGTTAAAGTTGATAGAAATATTAAATTCTCTGAAATAACCATACAACTTGTCCAAGAGCTTCATTTGCTTGCGCCCTTTGGAATGGGAAATAGCTCCCCTTCATTTGTCACTGAGAATGTAGAAATATTAGCAGTACAAATGATTGGAGAATCTCATATTAAACTTGAACTTAAAGATAGTACCGCAGTAAGAACTGCGATTGGTTGGAGAATGAGAGGAATTCCAGCTTTGTTCAGAGGAAACACTATTGATATAGTCTACTCTCTTGAGTTAAATACGTATAAAGGAGTAACTTCTGTTCAACTAATTGCAAAAGAAGTTTTTGAAAAAAATTCAATAAAAAAAGAGAATAGCATCTGTTAATTCGATTCTGCCTAGTATTCTTCGCATCAAGTCAGGTTTTCTCTATAAAACACAGAGAAAGAAAAACTAGTTTCCTTGACACTACCTTAGTTGCGCAGATTTACCTGTCTTTAATGCTGATTCTTGCCTACTGCGCGATTAGTTTAGATCCGAGTAATCAGTCGTCCTATTATTTTCTTAGCCCTGGAAATTTTCTCACTAGGCTTATTCCAGTTCTTCCTGAATACTTTAGTCACATTCTAGAGCCGTTCTACCTTATCCTAATCATCATATGTGAATACTTATCAAGCAGAAAATGCTCTGTATTCAGACTACCTGCAAGAATTTCCTTTCTTACCGCTTGGCTTCTAGAGATTTTACATTTTTATAGAAATTTGGACTATCCAGTTTTTTTAATTCAAATACTGTGGGCATCTAGTTTTATTCTTTATTCCCTAGCCATTTTAAGTAATGAAAAGGAAAGTAAGTTTAGGGCACCGTTTCTTAAATTTATTCCCATAATATTGATTCTTGTTGGATTAGTTATTCCATTCACTCCAAAACAAGAGCCTCAAAATATTAAAGCTACTCATTACTATCTATGGTTCCCAGAGAATTGGAAGGCAGGATACGGGTCCAATCAAGAAGACAAGACCCCTTCTCTGGGAGAGTATGATTCAGAGAATATTACAACTATTAGATCTCATCTAAAAGAAATTTCTGATCAGGGTATTTCACTCCTAATAATTGATTGGTGGCCTAAAAATCCTATTCTTAAGAGAAAGGCCTTAAAGGTGATAAAAGTTTTAAAAGAATTTCCCGAGCTAAAATTTTCAATTCACCTTGAAACCCTACAACTTGGTCTTGATAAGAATTCAGATTTAATGACACTAGATACGACAAGGACTACTGGCCTTAAAAAGTCATTTGAATATGCTGGGCGTAAACTATTTAAACATAAACAATATTTTCATATTAATAATCAGCCAACCGTGTTCATGTATGCAAGTAGACATTTAGTTGGAAACGTTCAATCTGCCCTACAATCAGTAAGAGAACATACGAAAGAAATAACAGACAAGATACCCTATATTATAGGCGATGAAGCCTTTTATCAGGTCCCAGAAGGTAGAAACTCAGAACATGCGAAACTACTTCCTAACTTTATTCCTTCCTGGGAAAGGCTAAAAGCCTTTGATGCAATCACGCTATATAATCCTTACGATCCTACGCATCACTATGAAAGTCTAGAGAAAAATGACATCTCTGATTTTTTAATAGAATCTCAAGTACTTTATGAAGAATACAAAAGCATAAGCGATCATTTAGGAATTCCATTTTTCCCAACAGTGATACCAAGTTATAACGACAAAGCAATCAGACCACACCTAAACCACCAAATCATACCAAGAACCGACACAAACTCAATCTCAACCCTAGATAGCCTACTAAAAATCACCGACCAATATAAACACAACCGCCACGGACCGGATATTACTATTATTACTTCTTTCAATGAATGGAACGAGGGGACTAATATAGAGAAGTGAGAAATAGATTTTAACCGACTGATATGTTAAAATGCAACTAGAAGACTAGATGCTCAACAATCTTAAAGAGTTATAAATGAACGATAATATTGAAGACATACATCCTTCCCAATCTAAAGAACTTATCTCCATTATAAGTAAACTCAGCTTAGATGAAAGAGCCGTGAAATTCTTTAACTTTTGGAATTTCACCAGAGAACTACAATGGGCTGGGATTCAAATGAGAAATCCTAGCATGTCCGAAGATGAAATAGATGCAAATTTTAAGGAGATGATGCTCAAACATTTCGAGGATAACGCTCTAAATGATTAATGACGTAGCACTAGCCATTAACGACCTAGTTTCCATCTTCACTTCTCACAACATTAAGTACGCAATAGGTGGTTCGATAAGTAGTAGTTTAAATGGAATTTTTCGTTCTACTAACGATATAGATGTAGTGATAGAAAACATATTGGATCAAAACCCAACTGCCTTAGAAGCATTAAGTAACAAATTTATTGTAGACTCAGAAACCCTACTTCTAAATCACAAAAAAAATCGGGCTTACAACATTTTCCACCAAGAAACTGCTTTAAAAATAGACTTGTTCCCTGCATACACTGATTTTCATATGACGCAGTTAGAGAGAGCGATCCCAGTAAAACTTCCCTCTGCAACAAACGCATTTAACATCACAAGCCCAGAGGATATTATCTTGGCTAAACTTATTTGGATAAATAAAAGCCCTTCCGATCGTCAGTTAACTGACATTAAAGGAGTCATTAATGCCAACATCGATTCTCTAGATATGGAATATTTAAATAAATGGGCTAAAGAACTCCTTGTGGAAGAAGGATTAAAGAAATCTTTCGAGAAACAAACTTAATAGACGCTAAATCCGAAATGCGGATATGTTTAAGAAGAATGCTTCATTGATCGATCAAAGAGGTTGGTGACAAATCAAACAACCTCTCCTTTACCAAGTGATATCAGATTCAAGATACTCTCTATACCCCTTGATATGGTCCGCAATCTCGATTTGAAATTCGCGACCATGAATCCTTGGTTCCTTCTTATATTGAATCCCAGCAGAGGCAAGCAGTCCTTCCTTAAACTTTCCACACACAGATCCATCTCGGAAGTCGCTCTCGGCCATGTACAAGATTTCAACGCACCTTTCCTTGGAAAGACTGAAGGGATCAGAACTGACTCTGTCCTTTACCATCTTGGGTTCATGAATCCTTTCCTCATGCCACTGAAAATACTCCATTTCCCCTGATTTGGTTACCCAAATTACAAGATTTCCGTCTGGAACAGACTTCCATGTATCCTTCCTCCATGTGGAATTTCTCCAAAAAAAGCTATCAAGCTGACATGGAAAGATCAGAGCGCCAAACTCTAAGCTCTTTGTAACGTTTGAGAAGCAATA
>JBILFC010000035.1:0-16741 GCA_044351785.1 Bdellovibrionota bacterium | reverse complement strand
TACCCTGGGAACGCCGACCTCTGGTCGGCTATGATAAATAAACCACTTTCATTGCCGACCAGAGGTCGGCGTTCCCAGCTATCAAAATTCATAAATTGGAACATACAAGAAGATTTACTTACTCACGATCTGATCGAATAACGATGAGGTCGTGAGATAGGACTAAGGTTTGTAGTGTTCAGCTACAGTGGTTTTGTCTCTCCAGGTTGTAAGGAGTATTACAGTGCCTTTTGAACAAAATGATCGAGCAAAATTGCAATATCTAATTTCCCTAGCCAGTTTTATGGCAAAAGGAGATAGTCAAGAAGAGATTAAACCCATTCATCTGTTCGTTGCACTCATCGTTTTAGAGCTTGTTGGCTATGAGAACTCCAATTTCTTGGATACATATGTTGAGCAGGGTAATGAAGAGGATGAAAATTCGAATGATGATCCATCGCCAACCAGAGACCTCTGCGTAGCACTTGAAATTGGGATATACAGTGATTTCATTATTTTCTTAAAGGAAGAAACTGCCAAGCAACTTCTGGCAGCTCAAACTATTCCGAGGCCTGACGACGAGATGTTGTTAGAAATTTTGGCAGAGGATGATGAGGAGGATACCGTTTCTCTATCTCTTTCCAAGTCGGCGCAATCTATTCTGGCTTGCGCTACAGATTTCAGGGATTGCACCAAAGACTTAGGGGAAGGTCACGAAAAAGGTCTACCATATTTGACCTGTATTGCATTAGCCACGATTGGCTCCAATGACCCAGAGATCGCCAAGATGATCATGGATACAAATTCCACCGCAGAAGAACTGACGGTAGATGCCCTTAACGAAGCGTTTGGTGCGGGGGCCTCACGAAGCGTATCTTATCTCAAAGCAGGTAAGAACTTCCTTCAAGCTCTAGCGAACAACGGTCTTGAGCACTCCGTACCTGCTATTTTAGTGGGAATGTCTAACCCCAAATCGGGACACGCTTTTGTTGATACACTACTTGGAATATTGATACTTGGCAATCAACGCGGTGAAGATTGTGAACCAGCGAAAGTCACAATCAACTTAGCCTATGGCGTCGCCCTAGGTATCATGTGCTGTGACGGAGGGAATCTTGCAAATGAGGACAATGTAATTGCAGTTATTGAACAAGACTTCCTTACAAGAAAAAAAGTAACAGGGACGTTGAAAATTGCATTAACACAAATTGTTAATGATTTACCTTTTACTGCAAACGCTTAAGGTTCTGAGATCCTATCAACGAACCGGCCCGAAGTTACAAGCTTCGGGTCCTTTTTTAAACCTCCACCACCCCACTCCAAACTTCCTCCTCATACAACTCCCTTATCCACTCATGACAAGTAAAATAAAACACCTGATTTTTCTTTACTCATCTATGCTAAATCCTCTGCAATCACTCTTCAAATAACTCTCCGGCCTCTAATGACTAATTTAGTTATAATGATTTTCTTTCTATCTTTTGATATCAAACTCTTTTCAGTAAGATGTTGTGCGAAAACTCAGGAAGCCAATTACTCACATTAAAATAGAATAATTACAAGCATTTACACTAACACCAAAACCCCTTCTCCGCCAAGCAAAATAGTCCGTGGACTCACTTCCACCGCTAGGATCACCGAAATCTCCGTAGAGACAGGACTACCCTAATTAATTTAAGAAATATACCCCTTTAAATAATTAAAATTAAAACACCTTGACAATGCGTAACCGCATCGGTTACACTTAATAAAATGATAAAGTCATTCAAACATAAAGGGCTGGAGAGATTCTTTTTAGATGGTGTCAAGAAAGGTATTCAAGCAAAGCATTCTGATAGGTTAGAGGATATTTTAGACTTACTTGATGCTGCTAATACCATAAATGACATGAACTTTCCTGGCTCAGGACTACACCAGCTAAAAGGGAAATTAGTTGGGTTTTGGGCGATAAAAGTTTCAGGGAATTGGAGAGTAATATTTAAACTTATTGATACTGACGCATTTGAAGTAGACTACATAGACTATCACTAAAGGGAATCAATTATGAAAGACAGAAAAAGAGCTCCGAAGCATCCAGGTGGAATACTTTTTAGGCAGTATATTGAACCACTTAATTTATCAATTGCAGAACTAGCTAGAGCATTGGGAGTTTCAAGAAAAACAATTTCTAAGATCGTTAATGAAAATGGCGCAATTACATCAGATATGGCACTAAGACTTTCTCGTGCATTTAATACTACACCAGAGCTTTGGCTAAATATGCAAAGAAACTTTGATCTTTGGCATGCGGCAAGAGATTCCAGTGATTGGGAAGATGTTGAACCAATAGCAGCGTAGAATTATCCCGTAGGGGTAGGTCTCGCACCTGCCCAATAGATCAGCCCAGCTAAGTACCTGAAAATAGGAAATAATTGCTTGCCCGCTTGCAATACGGGCTAAAAGCGGGCAGAATAGGGGCAATAGGGGCAATAGGGGCAATAGGGGCAACATGAAGGCGAAAATAACTTTAGGGCATAGCATTCCAGCGTACGAAGATGAGACCAATGAATTTAAGGAGAGTGCTGCAAATCTTGAAAAAGAAATCGTGGCCTTTGCTAATCACAAGGGAGGAAAAATATTTATTGGAGTTGATGATGATGGCAAAATTAAACCTATTAAAAGTTCAAATCGTTCTCGATCACAATTAGTACAAGCCATTTCTAACTGTCAGCCCACTCCTATTTTTAAAATTGAAGAGAGAGATGATTACATAGTACTTCATATAGAAGAGGGGGTGAACAAGCCATATAAGGCTCCAGGAGGTTTTTATCTTAGGATGGGAGCTAATTCTCAGAAGCTCGATAGAGATGAGATAATAAATTTTTTTATCGTAGAGAATAGAGTTTGTTTTGATAGTCAAATTATTGATACCATAGAAAACATTGAGACTACTGAATATTTAGACGTGGAAGAGATTGCTAAATTTAAAGATCAAGCTACTTACTTGAGGAAGCTTGGCCATAAAGAGATGTTATTAAATCTTGGGTTATTAAGGGAGAACAAAAATCAACTTTTAGTTACGAATGCAGGCGTATTATTATTTTCTAAATCTCCTCAACGATGGTTTCGTCAGGCTCGTATCTTAATGTGGCAGATGGGTAGTGGGACAGAGATATTAGATCATAGAATAATAGTGGGGAATCTATCTAACCAATTTTATGAAGCCGTTGCTTATATAAAAGCGAATCAACGGACAAGATATGATATCACAGGCTTAAAAAGAACGGAGATTCCAGAATTCCCAGATGAAATTCTTCGTGAGTTGGTGCTGAATCAGATCATTCATAGGGATTATTTTGAGCATGGAGCTGACATTGAGATCAAAATATTTCCGGATAGAATAGAATTTTCTAACCCTGCGGTATTACCAAAAGGCAAAAACCCTGCAGACATGTTGGGTCATTCATATAGGCGTAATCCCCTACTTGCAGAAACATTTCAAAGAATAGGTCTTATTGAGCGAGCCGGTACAGGCCTTCTTAGAGTGCGTCAATTGATGGAGAGAGAAAATCGGTTACCCCTACTTCTTACTCATGAGGCGATGTATTTTATTGCTACCATAGAAAGGTCAAGCACCAATGCTTCGTCTGGAAGTTCTAATGAATTTGAGCTAAAAATTAGCAGATTATTGAAAGGCAGAACCATGTCTAGCAAAGAAATAAGTGAGACACTTAGTATCCCTGTAAGAACGTTAAGAGGAAAGTTATCTGAGCTACTACAGTCAGGCAAAATAATTCAAATTAAAGAGGGCAGAAAGATTCTATATAGCTTAACGGGCAAGATTTAATAATAGCCTACGATTCAATCCCGTAGAGGCACTCCACCACCCCACCCCCAACTTCCTCCTCATATAACTCCCGTATCCACTCATGACATGTAAAATACAATACCTGATTTTCTTTACTCATCTCAGCTAGCACTTTCAATATGGCTCTAGCTCGTTCTTTATCGAAGTTTACAAGCACGTCATCGAGTAGTATTGGCAATGAGCCAAATGAATCTTTAGATACTTTAGCTAGTGCTAATCTTAAGGATAGATATAACTGTTCAACCGTTCCTTGGCTTAATTGACTCGGCTCTAGCGTTTTCCCGGCTCTATCTTTAACTACAACACTACTGCCCTTAGCGCCTAAATTAACTTCTGAGTACATTCCAAGTGTGATGCTACTAAATATGTCACTTGCACTAATAGAAACATTCTTAAATGCACTCTCCCCTACTTTCTTCAATGCTTCAGCTAAAAGATATTCAGAAAATGCATCAACTCTCCAAGAAAACAACAATCGTTCTATCTCAGACATAAGACTCTGAACATCAAGTCTAAGTTCTTGAAGTTTACTTGAAGTTGATAACTCTTCAATACTCGCCTTTATCAAGCCTCTCTCCTCTAGCAACTTATCAAGTTCCCTTGAAACTCTAGCTAAATTTAGATTTAGTTCTTCCACATGTGAGGAATTATTTGCCAAGACCATACTAGGATCTAACTTCAGACTTCTTAGAGTTTCCTTAAGGGCACCTATCTTGGTTAAAGAATCTTTAAGCTTCTGCCCATTTTCCTTTAATTCCACAACGTCACTTTCTAAAAGATGAGCTAATGGATGCTTAGATAGTTTCAACAATTTATCAGAGATTTCTAAACCTTCCTCTTGATGCTGGCTAACTTGTGATTTGCAATAAGCCCGCTCCTGATAAAGGCTATATAAGAAAAAGCCACCAACCAACATCACCAATCCAGGAACTAAATATAAGTTAAAGGAAAATGAATATGCAATCAAGAAACTCAACAAACAGGCAGCTAAAAATAGCCAAATACTAAATTTCAACTTATCAGTTTTAAGAGTAATTATTTTTGTTAACTCAGTCACTTTAGAATTAACAGAAGTTATCTTACTTTCTAATAACTTTCTTTCTAAAGTTATTTCCCTGTATACCTGCTCTTCCTCACCACTAAGTACCGGTAACTCACTGAGCACTGAGGAATTCTTCTCCTCCCTCTTTAGCGCTTCAAATATCAAACTCGCTTCTTTCTGATCTTTTAACTCCTCTAACTTAGATAAAATACCAGCTCTTTCAGATTTTTTTTGCTCAATCCCGTCTTCAATTTCACCTAAACTAGACACCCTAACCTCTCTAGCCTGGACCTCACTCTCCAGCTCTCTGACCTTAGTCTCACCAACAACAAACTCCTTATAAAGCCTAGCAATCTTACTATCTGACCTCGCTTTAATTAATTCCTGCTTACTCTTATCTAAGTCCTTTAAGGCCCCGCTTACCACATCCTCTGATCCTGCGATAAAAGATGAGAAAAGCCTCTCATTTAAACTTGCATCATCTAGTAAATTTAAACTAATGAGCTCAGATAAATCAAATCCAAAGATAGCTTTATAATGCTCCCGATCAATTGAATTAGTAAAAGCTAAATAATCTTTCTCTAGTTCCCCGCTGACATCAATACTTGATAAATCTTTACCAAATTTTTTTATGGTGTGAGGCTTAGTATTATAAAGAATCTCTACCTCTCCACCATACTCTCCACCATTAAGAGGTAAATATCTGTTCTCAGTTTTTTTCTTTAATGATGGGAAACCCGCAATCATCCCTCTTAAGAAAGAAAATAAAGTACTCTTTCCTGCTTCGTTTCTCCCATAAATCAAAATGAAATTTCTAGAGTCAAAATTAATCTTTTTATCCTTAAACGCGCCATACCCACCGATAAAGCAGGAAATAAGATCCAATTTATTACTCATTAGAACACCCAAGTAAGGACTTTATTCGATCCCTAGCACCTTCAAGGACCTCTTCCAGATTTAAATCCGTATTCACTCCCTTAAGCGGTGATTCAGATTTTAAAATTTCCCTGACAGTATCACCCCCCGATAAAAACTGAGTCTTTATTAAAATATCAACTTGCTCTAAAATATCTATAGTCAAAGGGGAGCTAAGTTCTCTTACATTTACCCACTTAACTCTTTCTACAGAACAGTTTAATTCCCTAAACACCACCTCTCTAAGGGTGGAAACAAATTCTTCTTCCCTACTCTTTAAATTAAATGACTTTCTATTCTCTATAGATGTTTCAATTGAAAGCCTTACAATTTGTGGCTTCTCGCATAAAACCACTTGCTCTTTTATTGAATTTTTAATTGCTAAAATGAAGTCAGATTCTGATAAGACCTGATCAACTCTTATCTCAAGCTGCTTAAATACGATTGGAGAAAATGATTTAAATTCAGTATCAACAATTTGCCCATTTTCAATTTTAACAAGTATCCCACCCTTTTCCCCACATTCAGCAGGCTTAATACTCCTTCCCTGAATAGTTCCAGGGTAAACCACCCTAGGATTAGTACTTAACTCTAAATACTGATGAATATGCCCCAATGCCCAGTAATCTACTGGCAAAGAAACTAAGTCTCTTAGGGGGATACAAGTATAATTACCCAAACTAGCTCTTCCCCCCTGAACATCTGCGTGTAAGATAAAAACCTTAACACCAGAACCACCATTCTGATCTGAGCTCAAACACATCTCTAAATCACCCTTCAAAGATTCAATCTCGGAATATACCACGCTAGTACCGACAAATGTAATACGCTCGCCCTCTTTAGAAGTTAAACTTATTAATTCGACACGCTGATCACTTAGAAAATGTACTTTCTCTGGCCAGACCGTGACCATAGACCAATCTTGTACTAAATCATGATTTCCATGAATTAGAATTGAAGAAATCCCTGCAGAACTGAGCAATTGCAACTGTTCTTTAAAAAATACCTGAGCTCTAGTGCTAAGCCTTGCCCCGTCATATATATCCCCTGCGATAACAACGGCATCTACTCCTTCTGAGATAGCAAAACGAACAGCATTCTCAAAGGCTAAGAGCGAAGCGTCCCGTAAATTAGCCTTTAAAGAAGGAGGAAGATAGGACACACTCTCAAAAGGTGAATCAAGATGAAGGTCGGCTAAATGTAAAAAAGATGCTTTACTCATTTAAATTTGTATAAAGTACTAAAAATTAAATAAAAAGTCTGCTAAACTTGAAACTTAGGACTAGCTAAAAGTAGTCTTAATGCATCAGAATGAGATAAATATTTTATGTAAGGTTATTGGCTTAAACTTAAACGTGAGTAAAAGAAAAAAAAACACTAAAAAGAAGAAAAAGTCTAATAATCTTAAGGTATTATCTAAAACTGCGGTAGCATCCTCTACCCCCAACTTAATTCCCTCCCTTGAGGTGCCAATTCCGGAAGAAAACCCATTCCAGAATACCGACATAAACAATAAACTTTGGCGAAGGGTAGCACTCTCTCTCCTATTCCTCACATTAACTCTATTCTTGATATCTTATGAAGTAAGGACAAGTAAGTTACAAGCTAAACTGTTCCATTCACTTTCCAAAGACGTTAAATTTGAAATTAAAAATGGCAAAGGGAATCTAACGGAAGCTCCCGATGGACCCTATGACATTAGATTAGGCTACAACCGCATCAATGAATTCGTTAGCTCCCTAGAGAAGAATGCCTACAAGCAGGAAAATCATGCAGTACTATCTGATGAAGGAAAGTCCCTACTTAAATATAATCTAAATATTCCCTATAAGGAAAAGGCTCAAGCAGGTCTAAGGCTAAATGCTTTTGATGGAGCAATCTTACATACTTTTAAAGAACCTACTTGGATATTCCCCTCTCTTAACGAGATAAGCCCGTACATAACTAATACACTCTTATTTATTGAAGATAGAAATTTGTTAAACCCTCTAAAACCATCTCATAATCCAGCAGTGGAATGGGATCGATTCTTAAAAGCCACAAACGATTTAATTTTAAAAAAAGTATTTGGCCATAGAGATGTACCAGGAGGTAGTACACTGGCTACTCAAATAGAAAAATTTAGACATTCACCAGATGGCTTAACTCTTAAACCAATACAAAAGATCACGCAAATGGGCTCTGCTTCGCTGAGAGCCTATCAACATTCATTAGAAACATTAGAAGCTCGGAAAGGGATAGCACTTGATTACATCAATTCAGTTCCCCTTGCAGCTCTACCTGGATACGGGGAAGTCTTTGGACTGGGAGATGGACTATGGGCATATTATGGAGAAGATCCTAAAAAATTAAATGATCTACTAAAAATAGCCGTTGATCCAGAAAACCCAAGCATCTTGTTAGAACAGGCAAAAGCCTACAAAGAAGTACTTAGCTTATTTCTTGCGCATAGAAGACCGACGGAATACCTAATGGAGAATCCTTCGATCTTAGAAGAGCAAGTAAGTAAATACTTACCACTACTTTTTCAAGAAGGGATTATTCCTTATCCACTCTTTGCTGCGGCATTAGAAACTAAAATCACTCATAGACGCATACTACCACAAGCGATAATGACCCCATTTACCCTTAGAAAAGGCCCGAATGTTATAAGGACCCACTTATTAGACATCTTAAAAGAAAAAAGTCTTTACGATCTTGATCGTATCGATGCTGAAGTCGATAGTACCCTCGCATCTAAAGTACAGGAATCCGTGACTAGATTACTTTTAGGCCTAAAATCAAAGGATAGCATTAAGAAACTAGGCCTAGACGGCTTTAGATTACTTAGTACATCTGCCGATCCTTCTAAAGTTATATATAGCTTTACATTATTTGAACAAGAGAACGGCATAAACAAACTCAGAATCCAAACAGACACCTTCAACCAACCCTTCAATATTAATGAAGGCGTTAAACTTGATCTAGGTTCTACTGCTAAATTTAGAACACTAATAACCTACCTAGAAGTTATTGAAGAACTCTACAATAACTATAAAGACCAGAGTAAAAACGAGCTTAGATCAAAATTACCCAAAGCAAAAGATAACTTAACGGAATGGGTTCTAAACTTCCTGATTCAAAGAGATGCAATACCTACTCTTAATGAAACTCTAGAAGCCAGCATGGATAGACAATATTCTGCGAACCCAGGTGAAAGATTCTTTACCGCTGGTGGTGTTCACACTTTCGGTAATTTTAAATCAGAAGACAATGGACGGGTAGTGCCTTTACGAGAAGCCATTCGACACTCAATAAATCTTCCTTTTATTAGGCTAATGCGAGATATTGCAAAATATTTTACCTATAACACTCCCGGCTCTAGTGCCAGCAAAGTAGACGAGATGACAGATGAGATTCGACATGACTATCTCGAACAATTTGCAGACAAAGAGGGCAAAGTATTCATGGGCAGGTTCTATCTTAAGTACAAAGGTAAAAATCCAGAAGAAATACTAAAAATTCTAATGGAATCTGTAAAAAGCATTCCAAGTCGATTCGCTAGCATATTCTGGTTCATTCATCCTGAAGCAGGCATCGAAGAGTTCATAGAATTCATGAAAAAACACATCGATCATGCAGCTCTAAGCGAAAAGGAGTTAGAAAAGTACTACGTTTGGTACACAGAAAGGGCTAAAACCCTTGGAGACAAAGGTTATCTAGCAAGGACTCACCCACTAGAGCTCTTAGTTGCAGCAGAACTGATTAAACATCCTGAGATGTCTTTATCAGAACTATTTAAGAATACAAAAGGGCAAAGAATCCAGGTTTACGATTGGCTGATGAAAACGTCCAGAAAACACGCTCAAGATAAACGCATTCAGATCATGATGGAAACAGAAGCCTTTAACGAGATTCATAGACATTGGGCCAAATTAGGTTACCCCTTACCATCACTTGTACCATCTTATGCTACTTCCCTTGGTACATCTGCCGACAGACCTGATGCCTTATCGGAGTTGATGGGAATCATTCTAAATTCAGGGAAAAGATGCTCTAAAAATAGTATTGATAAAATACAATTCGCGAAAGATACTCCCTATGAAACATTATTGGGTTTTCACAATAAGCCCTGCGAACAGGTGCTGTCGCCTGAAATAGCTCAACTTGGCAAGAATGCGTTACTAGATGTAGTTGCAAATGGAACTGCAATTCGACTTAAGGATGGGATCAAAGCTGATGATCATACCTTCTTCCTCGGTGGTAAGACCGGAACAGGAGACCATAGATATAAAGTGTTCAGAGGGGGGCAGAAATCTGAAAGAGTTGTTAATAGAACTGCGACATTTATGTTTATACTTGGGGATAGATTCTTTGGTACACTAACAGCATTTGTTCCAGGCGAAGAAGCTTCTAAATTTAAATTTACTAGCGCTCTACCTGTTCAACTTGTAAAAATGATCGCTCCGGAACTGGAACCACTTATTATAGCATCCTGCAAAAGGTCTCCATGTGCAGAAGCTCCCAAAGCAGAAACATTGAATGCAGGACAAAAAAAAGAGGGGCAGTAAAACTGTCCCCTCCCTTTCTTCAACTAAACTTTCAAATTAAGTATCATCGCTCGCTTGAAAGTTTGCGCCGAAGAATAATGATACTAGCGCTCTTAGGATAAATGCACCTAAAGCTACCACTAACATACCTACGGCTGCTCTGTATGCTCCCATCGCTGCTGCGATAATTGCTCCTAAGCCAGAGACCACCATGATAAGAGCTCCAAAGGCACCTTCAATTAGCCTAAATAGGTTACCAACTCCCTCCTGAACTAATTCTTCTTGATATCCAGGTGTTGCGAAAGAACCGCTTGTTCCTTGACCCTGAAGAGCGAATGAAAAGTCGGCAACTCCTCCAGCAACTAAACCTACACCAGCAATTAATAATAATTTATCTGCATTCTGCGTTACACCCACAACTGCTCGCGTACAAACATCGCTGTAAGCTGAACGCACCTTACTCACTACTGCTTTCATATACTCTACCCTCATTTATTTAATAATTAACAGTCTATTCCCGCAGTCGTGCTTTACTCGACCGCCAACCATTTAGAAACGTTGTGCCTATTCTAATTGAAAGTGTGATCTAAATGAAATAAAAATTATTATGTTCATCTAACCCCTCAGAAACACTAGTTTTTTAAAGCCTCTATTTATGCGTTTCTACCGATACAATTAAGATCTTCAAACGCTAATTTCAATCTACTGATAAAAGTTTTCTCCCCTTCCCTCAGCCAAACCCTTGGATCGTAAAACTTTTTATTAGGTTTATCCGCGCCCTCTGGATTTCCAATTTGCCCCTGTAGATACCCTTCCTTACTCGTATAGAAAGATCTAATACCGTCCCATAAGGCCCACTGAAGATCAGTATCAATATTCATTTTAATTGCACCATAAGAAATCCCCTCTCTTATCTCTTCTCTAGAAGATCCAGAACCACCGTGAAAAACAAAATGTACTGGCTTATCCTTCTTAACGCCCAAAGTTTGTTTAATGTAATCTTGAGATTTTTTTAGAATTATTGGCTGAAGATGAACATTACCCGGCTTATATACGCCATGTACATTTCCGAAAGACGCTGCGATTGTAAATCTTGGACTAATCTCCATCAATTCTTTATATGCATAGGCCACCTCACTAGGCTGAGTATATAACTTTGCACTATCTACACCTGAATTATCAACTCCATCTTCCTCTCCACCAGTAACTCCCAGTTCTATTTCGAGAGTCATTCCTAGTGGTGCCATTCTTTTTAAATATCTCTTACAAATTTCTATATTTTCTACTAATGGCTCCTCGCTTAGATCAAGCATGTGGCTACTATAAAGTGGGTATCCATTGGCATTAAAAAACTTTTCACCTTCATCAAGTAAGCCATCAACCCAAGGTATTAAATTTAGAGCACAATGATCTGTATGTAAAATTACCGGCACCCCGTATGCCTTCGCCATCAAGTGCACATGCTGAGCACCTGAAATACCACCCACGATACTACCCGCTTGAGTTTTATTATCCAATCCTTTCCCAGCAAAGAAACTAGCTCCACCATTGGAAAACTGAATGATCACAGGAGAATTCACTTCTCTCGCAGCCTCAAGCACGGCATTTACCGTATTCGTGCCAGTAACATTAACTGCTGGCAAGGCAAATTCATGTTCCAATGCATAATCGAATAATTCTGTAACTTCTGCTCCGTGAAGAACCCCTGCTCGAAATTTAGACATATAACTTACCTTATATAAATTTACTGTAGGGTCAGACACTAACATATTATCATACTTAAGCTAAGCCCAAAGAATTTATGCCTAATAACTTCAAGAACTTAGCAATTCACATCTAATTCAGTCATTTTATACTCAAACTTCTAATAAGTCCTTCCGATACTCACTATAGGCCAAGCAAGTTGTAATAGTGTAGCCCAAGGAAGTAGTAAAATGAGAAGTAGTAAAGTTGTATCACTAATCTTAGCAGTTCTATTCATATTCACATTTTTAGGTATTTCAGAAGAGCAGACCGCTGCAAGTGAAAATGATAATGGAGCGACATATCATACTCCTAGATTCATTCTGTATTTCGGAGAAAGGACTGCAGAGCCGGATTCTAAAATTCTTTCCAGAGAGAAATTAGCTGAGTTTGCATTTAACGTTCTAAATAAATCTTATGAACGCTATTCTAAGCTATTTAACTTCACTCCTAAAAATAAAATAACTATTAAATTTCTATCGCCCTCAGAATTTAAAAAATATACAGGTGCTCCAGAATGGACAAGTGCGATGTATTTTAATGATGAGATTACAATTCCCTTTAATTCCAAGAAGGCAATAAACTTAAGCGATCTCGAAAGAGCAATCACCCATGAGTATGCCCATGCAGTAATACATGAAATTTCAGATGGTCATTGCCCCGCTTGGCTAGATGAAGGATTGGCACAAATGTTTGAAGGTAAGGTTAATCCACTTCTAGGACCAGCATTAAGAAAGTGGATAGCCCAGAATGATGCAATGCCTTTAGACTGGCTTAACCAAGGTTTTACATTACTTCATGAATCAATAGTTCCTGCTGCATATGCTGAATCACTAGTTGCTACAAAAAAATTAGTTGAAGATACTGGTTATGAAGGAGTAACCAAGTTCCTACTTGAACTTAGAGGAGGTCATAAGGAAAAGGAAGCTTTTCAAACTGCCTTTGGTAGCAGTGAAGAAAAATTTCTAAGCCTTTTAACAAAGGATATAAAAACTTGGTCCAAGACAGACCAATTCAATCCTTAAAGAAAAAGATTACCAAACGAAAAAACATATTAAACCTTAATCAAAAACCACTAAGAATTAAGGAAGTAGGGTCGTGAGGTAAGCCCGGTAAGACTAAACCACACAACATTTCAGCTGTGTGTCGGCAGGAACCGAAAGCTCACGACCCTAACTTCCAAAAGTTCAGCCGGACACCCCGTACCCCTATATAAACGATATTTGCGGCGGGATACGAGGGCCGGCACAGAAGAAGATCAACGTTTGGTTCCGTTCCAAACTCCCTTCTCCAGAGTTTTAGTAATCAATTTAAAAATATAATTTTCTAAACTGATTACTAAAACGACATAACCATCTTGCTTGATAATCCCACCTAAAATAACAGGAATAATAAAAGAAAGGAAGTGACTGGTATAAAATATTGGAAGTGTTTTGGATGCGGGGACAGGATTTGAACCTGCGACCTCCGGGTTATGAGCCCGACGAGCTACCAGACTGCTCTACCCCGCGGGCCCCTTATGTCAAAGATTGTGGGGTCTTGTCAATAGCTAGAACAAAAAAAACTAATTATTCTAAAAGCCCACCTGTAATACCGACCTGACGGATATCACCAGCTCTCAGATTACCTAGCGTATAAGGCCCAAATTCATCCCTCATAAGACCCCTAACAGGATGACCTACTGCTTCAAGTATTCGCTTAACGAAATGGTTCCTACCCTCTTTTACCGTGAGGGAGACTAAAGATTCATCATCCTTCAAAGGCCCAACGTATTTAACAAACCTACCATCGTCACGACTTAGAACCTTAACTTCAGAAGCCTTAGCATAACCATCTGGCAAACTAATGCCCCTTAATAGTAAGGAAACTTTTTTCTCGACTATTAACCCCTTTACTCTCGCGATGTAACGTCTTTTCACTTCATACTTAGGATGAAGTAACTTTTGAGATAACTCACCATCATTGGTAAGTAGAATTAAACCACAAACATCATAATCCAATCTACCAACTGGGAATAATCTCAAATGAAAATTCTTTACATAATCACCAATACACGGACGCCCTTCTGGATCAGACATAGAACTGATAACTTTCTTCGGCTTATTAAAAATATAAACCGCCTTATCTTGCAAAGATAATCTGACCCCATCTACTCTGATTTTATCTGTGATTGGATCAGCATGAGTACCAAGCTTTGTAACAATCTTTCCATTAACCTCGACTCTACCGCTTTCTATCAAGGCCTCACAAGCTCGTCTAGATGCGACACCCGCTTCAGCCAATAACTTTTGCAATCTTACCGGCGTTCTATCTAAACTCTTGTCCATACTTTATAACTTAATTATTTACGTGTTCTTCTTCACTTAAAGTCTCTAGAGAATCTAACACTTCTTCTCTTAAATCTTCTTCTAGACTATCATCATCACTATCAACATCCTCTTCTGAGGCCTCTGAAGCAAGCTCAGTTACTTCTCTGATTGTAGGCAAATCACTCAAATTAGAAAGGCCAAAACGTTCTAAAAATTTATCCGTAGTCCCATACAATGCAGGAGAACCTGCTGAATCTTCACGGCCAATAATTCTAATTAAACTTCCATCAAGCAAAGTTTTTAATGTAGGTAGAGCATCAACTCCCCGAATGGCTTCAATCTCAGCTCTAGTCACAGGCTGTTTATAAGCTACCACTGCCAATGTCTCAGCGGCAGCCTTACTAAGACGCCTCATCTTAGGCGTAACAAGTTTCTGAATAGTAGATTTAACTTCTGCAGTTGTTCTAAGTTGGTATGCCCCACCGACGTTTACAAGTTCAAAACCTAACTTTGCAGTCTCTAATGCCAGCTTTAAATCATCCAAAGTAAGCATTAACTGATCTTCAGTACACTTAAGAAGAGCAACTAGTTTATCCACAGTCATCGGCCTAGTACTAACAAATAGTAAAGACGAAAGCCCTGTAATTAGATCAACCTCACTAGCGACGAGATCAAATTCAGCTACTTCGATATCCCCACCAAACTCTTGAATATCAACTACAGCTTCATCACTCATATTATCCATTAGACACAATTCCTTCTTGATTATCTATTTCCTCTTCGATAGAAACATCCTCTTCAACATTTCTATTTCTTCTTTCTTCTAAAGATATAACTTTGTTATCCTCTACCTCTGTAGGCTCATCAAATTCTGACTCAAAAACTTCAGAAGAAGCTACATCCGTTAAAGCATAATCTACTAAAAAATTATGCTGATCGCCTTCGGTAGGTTGCGTGACCTTAACAACCCCTCTTTTAGCTAGTTCAAGTATCGCAACAAAAGAGCCTAATACAGAGTTTCTAATAGAATCCTCTTTAATATTCTCTTCTACTAAACTGAAAAAAGACTGCGCACCTTTTACCTTGATATTCTTAAAATAATCTACGATTGACACCATATAAGTTACAATCGACACAGGCTCAATTGTGATAACTATTCTTCTTCCAAGACCACCTACTCTTTTGACTAACGACAGAAACAAAGAACCAAGTCTTGTGGAAGTCTCCCCTAAGCCCATTTCCTCAGGCTCTGGCTTAACCGCATCCTTATCTTTTCTTAAAAATATGTCTACATCCAGTTGTGGATGACTAATCAATGCTTGTGCTCTTAATTTTGTAGTTTCAAATGCGATTAATCTAGCCCTCAGATCTTCAAAGAAACGACTGTATTCATCATCTACAGATTCAAGATCTGTCCCCGCACTCTCATCAGGTAGAAGAGACTTACTTTTTAAAAGCATTAAAGTAGCTACAATAACTAAGTATTCAGACGCTCTCTCTAAATCTAAATCACCAGCCTGCTGTGTAACGATCTTAAGATATTGATCTAAGACCTCACTCATACTCACTTCTTCAACAGGAACTTCTTTCTGACTAACTAAATGGAGTAACAAATCCATTGGACCAGAGAAAAAGGATAAATGAACAGAAAATGGCTCATCCAAGATAATTGGCTGAGAGTTAATTTTTAAGGATGCTAGATCCAGAGGGCCATCTAACTGAGTATATTGGTCGGTATTTTCCAAAGGCCCCCTCTAAAATAAATCATTACTGGATATAGGGTATAACTAATTTTTTCAACTTTGTCGAAGTTTACACAAGATAGTAGCCTACCTACTATCTTAACCTGCTAAAATAACTAAACAAATCACAAAAGCAACTTCTAAACAGCTATCTCAAACTTAATATGAGGGTGCGGATCATATTCAGTCAATTTAAAATCATCAAACTCAAAGTCAAAGATACCTTTTTTATCTGGATTTAAAGTCATCACAGGTAATGCTCTCGGAGATCTTGATAATTGCTCCTCGGCACCTTCGATATGATTTGAATAAATATGCAAATCTCCAAAGGTATGAATAAATTCATACGGCTTAAGGCCTGCAACTTGAGCAAACATCATAAGCAGTAAAGAATAACTTGCGATATTAAAAGGTACCCCTAGCATAAGATCAGCTGATCTTTGATAAAGCTGTAAACTCAACTTATCGCCTTTCACATACAAGTGAAACAATGTGTGACAAGCTGGAGGAGCAACGTTAGGTAGATTAGCTGGATTGAAAGCAATAACTAAGTTCCTTCTACTGTAAGGATCATTTTTTAAAGTTTCTACCACTCTAGCAATCTGATCAACTGTACCATCTGGCCCTTCCCAGTT